>PHEM01000534.1 GCA_002842935.1 Alphaproteobacteria bacterium HGW-Alphaproteobacteria-13
AGGAACAGGCGCGGGGGCTGATGTTCCGCACCAGCCTGCCCGCCGATGGCGGCATGCTCTTTCCCTTCGAAAAGCCGCGCATCGCCAGCTTCTGGATGAAGAACACGCTGATTCCGCTCGACATGATCTTCGTCCGCGCTGACGGCAGTATCGACCGCATCGCCGAAAACACCATTCCCGAATCGCTCGAACCCGTGGTCAGCGGCGGCGAGGTCACGGCGGTGCTGGAACTGACGGGCGGCACGGCGACAAGGCTGGGCATCGACGAGAGCGCACGCGTGACGTGGAAGGAATAGGCCGGTAAACGCGAGTAATTCGCTTGCGGAGCGCGGGGCCTTGCCTGTAAACGCCACGTCCATGAGCATCCTGGGCAAAATCTTCACCTGGTGGAACGGCGCCACCATCGGCACGCTTCTGAACAGCTGGCGGACGGGCGAGAAAGTGGGCGAGGACAGCCTCGGCAACCTTTATTATCGCGCGCGCAAGGGGAATCGCCGCTGGGTCATCTATAACGGCTCGAACGACGCCAGCCGCGTGCCGCCGGAATGGCACGGCTGGCTGCACGGCACGCTCGACGCGCTGCCCACGGATGGTCTGCCCGCGCCGCGCCCGTGGGAAGCGGAGCCGACGCCGAACCTGACCGGCAGCCTTTCCGCCTATCGTCCGGCGGGGGCGCTCGAACGCGGCGGGCGCCGCGCCGCCGCGACCGGCGATTACGAGGCCTGGCGCCCCGGCGCCGAGTGAAGGCCGCCCCCATGCCGTCGATGTCGCCGCTTTTTCGGACCGCGCTGGTCGCGCTGATCGCGGCCGGGGCGCTCACGGCCTGCGACCGCGCACCGGGCGCGAAGGGCAAGGGCAGCGCGACCACCGCGATCGGCAAGGCCGAGGGCGTGCCGCAGGAAGTCGGCGGTATCGAGGGCGCGACGCCGATGGACCGGCGCGTCGCGGTGCTGGGCCTGCTCAACAAGCGCAACGGCCTGGTCCGCGAGCTGGAGATGAAGCCCGGCGATTCGATCCGCGTCGGCCGCGCGGTCGTGCGCCTGCGCGCCTGCGAACAGACTGCGCCTTGGGAGGACCCGCCGGAAACCGGCGCCTTCGTGCAATTGTCGGTGCAGGACCAGCGCGACGACAAATGGTATCGCGTCTTTTCGGGGTGGCTGTTCAGGGAGCGGCCCGACCGCAATGTGATCGAGCATCCGATCTATGACATATTCGTCAAAAGCTGTGCGATGACATATCCGGGCGGCGAACCCGTCGCGCGCGCGTCGTCGCCCAAGGCGCCCGCGCCCAAGGCGTCGAGCGCGCCCCAGTCGCCTGCCGCGAACGGCGGCGAAGGCACGCCGCCGCCCGCCGCCGCCCCGGCGCCCGCGCCCTCCGACAACACCGAATAAAGTCGCGCCAGATAGTCGCGCTGGGGGATTTCGATCGCGCCCAGGCTGGCGAGGTGCGGCGTGATGAACTGGCAGTCGAGCAAATGCCAGCCGCCCGCGCGCAGCCGCGCGACCAGATGGGCGACGGCGATTTTCGACGCATCGCGCG
>PHEM01000535.1 GCA_002842935.1 Alphaproteobacteria bacterium HGW-Alphaproteobacteria-13
CGCGCGGCGGCGTGCAGTCGCTGCTTCCCGACGACGCCGCCAAGCACGCGGATGCGCTGATCGTGGGCAACCGGGCCGAGGCCTTCGTCGCCCTGCGCGGGGCGGGACGCGCGCTGGCGGTGCTGCCCGACGCCCGCGCTTTCCCGCGCCTTCCGGCATCGGCGCTGTTCGAGGAACCCAGCCCCATCTATGGTCGCGCGCCCGACGCCCGGCCGATGGCGGGCGCATGAGCGACGCGATTCGCCTTGCCACGGCGCGCGTCGGCGACCTGGCGGCGGTGATGCGCGTGATGGAGACGGCGTTCGATCCCGCCTATGGCGAGGCGTGGAGCGCGGCGCAGCTGCTGACCCTGTTCGCCTTGCCCTCGGCGCGTGTCTGCCTGGCGTGGGACGGAGAGGCGCCCTGCGGCTTTGCGGCGGCGCGCGTCGCCGGGGGGGAGAGCGAATTGCTGCTGCTGGGCGTCGATCCGGCGCGGCGCGGGCGCGGCATCGGCACGCGGCTGATGGCCGACTGGCAGACGTGGGCGGAAGGGCGCGGCGCCGAAGACTATTTTCTGGAGATGCGGGCCGACAATGACGCCGTTCATCTCTATCGCCGCTGCGGTTTCGCCGAATGCGGACGGCGTCCGGCCTATTATCGTGGCGGCGATGGCGTGGTCCGCGATGCGATTACGATGCGCCGGTCGAAATGATATTGGGCCGCGCGGCCCTTCAAGCATTGCGGAAATATTGTCATCGTGGCATGAGAAGCTATCGGGCGCGCTGATATTTCGATATTCGCCACCGATCCTTGCACGATATAAAGACAGGAACCCTCTCCATGTCGGAACAAGCCGATACCAATGAAATGCTCGTCACGCTGACTGCCGATATTGTCGCCGCGCATGTCAGCAACAATAGCGTCGCTATTTCGGACCTCGCTATGCTGATCAACAACGTCCATGTGGCGCTGTCGGGCCTTGGCAACAAGCCGGAGCCGGAGGAGAAGCCGGTGCCCGCCGTGTCGATCCGCTCGTCGGTGAAGCCCGACCACATCGTCTGTCTGGAAGACGGCAAGAAGCTGAAGATGCTGCGCCGCCATCTGATGACGCATTACGGCATGACGCCCGACGACTATCGCGCGAAATGGGGCCTGCCCGCTGACTATCCGATGGTCGCGCCCAACTATGCCGAAAAGCGCCGCGCGCTGGCGAAGGAAATCGGTCTCGGCACCAAGGGACGCGGCGGCGGCCGCAAGCGCCGCGGCAAGGCCGCGCCCGCATCCGCGAAATAAAGACGCCGCTCGCCCGCGGTTTGCGGGATGCGACGGGAATAGGGACGGGAAGGGCCATGGCTCTTTCCGTCCCTATTCGTTTGGGGATTATATCGATTGCGAACACGCCGCTGATTTTCGAGCAATCCCGACCTTCGTCCCGCTTCGTCATGCTGAACTTGTTTCAGCATCCATGGCCGGACCTCTCCTTCCGCGCCGCGCCCAAGTCGGGGGCAGACCATGGACCCCCGGATCAAGTCCGGGGCAGGCTCTGAAACAAGTTCAG
>PHEM01000077.1 GCA_002842935.1 Alphaproteobacteria bacterium HGW-Alphaproteobacteria-13
CGCGCTCGATATCGACGCGGATTCCGGCGGCCGCGCCGAAGCGCGTATTGAGGTCGCTGCACGGCAACTGGCTGAACTGCACGCCGAACAGCGGCCCGCTTTCCAGCCCCGCCGTGGTCGGTGCGGGCGGGAAATGCGGCTGCACGATCATGCTCGCGGTACGGGTCGAAAAGGCGTTGCCGCCGCTCGACAGATAGGCGCCCGTCACGGCCTTGGTGATCGCGCCTGCCTCGGCCGGGAAAGTGACGTTCTGCGCGTCGATATGGTCGCCGTTCGGCGCAGGCGACGTCGTCGCGGTCGCGCGCGCGCCGGTCATGCGGAACACGGCCAGCACATTGCCGACGCGGTCCGTCACCGCGATCACGGACGGCAGGCCGCGCGCCTGCGCCTCGGCAATCGCGCCCGCCAGGATGGTCTCCACATCGGCGACGCTCAGCGATTCGGCGGCGGGCACCGCGTAAAGCCCGCCCGTCGCGGGCGGGGTTGGCGTGGGGGTGGGGGCGGGCGTGGTGGTGCCGCCACCGCCACCGTCTCCGCAGGACGATAGAAGCAGCGCGGCCGTGGTGGCCAGCGCCGTTCCCCTGAAACAGGAACCGTGTCCCCGAGCGAAGACGAGGGGCCACACCGAGCGAAGTCGAGGCGGAAACGTGGGCGGTGACGGGTTCTCGCTTCGCTCGAACAAGCCCCTCGTCTTCGCTCGAGGATGCGGATTTGGCGCGGTTCGCTCCTGCGCCGCCGACCGGAAAAGAGGCATCCAGCCGCGCATCCTATCGCAGCGCCCCGATCGCGCGCACGGCGCTGCCCAGCGCTGTCTGAAACTCGGCGGGCTTGTAGCTGTTCGGGTCCTTGACCGCGGCATAGGCGCGCTCGATATCGACGCGGATTCCGGCGGCCGCGCCGATGGTGACGCGCCCCGACGAGACCATCGCGCCCAGCAGCGTATCGACCCCCATCACCGCCTGCTGCGAACCCGCATAGTCGGTGAAGCGCGCGTTCACGGCCCTGGCCGCGATCGCATCGACCATCGCGAAGGCGTCGGCGCCGGAGAAGCCGCGCGAAGCGAAGGCGGCCTTCAGCGCCGCGACCGTCTGCGAAAGCTGCGCGGCGGCCTGCACTGCGCTCGCCCGGTCGGTCGCCATCGCCTTGTGGAACGCCGCCGTGCGCGCCGCGAGCTGGTCGGCGAGCGCGGGCGACGCCATGCGCGCGGCGGCGGACAGCATGATCAGATTCTCGTCATTATAGGGCGGCATGCCTTCGGGGATCGGCCGCCCCGGATTGTCCACGCCCGTCCGCACCGCTTGCGCCTGGTCATAGATGCGGCGGTGGCAGCTGTGGCAGTCGAGGAAAAAGAATTCGGGGAATATCCCCTCGGTTCCGCGCCGCGACTGGAACAGGGTCAGGCTGCGCTCGATTGCGGTCGCCTGCCCGACCGCCCACATCTGGACATGGTCGGTGCGCCCGCTGGCCGTGCCGAACTTGCGCCAGCCGTAATCGGCGTCCTCCTGATGATGCGCCTGAAGCGAAGAGAAAAGGTCCAGCTCGAACGACAGGCGCGGATGGCCCGCCGCCATGATGCGGTGCGTGACGAACTGGCCGTCCGCCGCCGACCCGAAATGGCAATCGACGCAGACACCCGCGCGCACCACCGGGTCCTCCAGCCTGACCAGCCCAGCGCGCAGGTTGGAAAGATGCTTGGCGCGCATCTCGGCATCGGGATCGGCGTTGGTGCCGACGCCCGCATAGTGGCTCGCGATCCAGCCGCCCGCCGGGCCGTGGCAGGATTCGCAGCCGACGCCGTCCTCCAGCGGCACGGTCCCGCGCGCCGCGCCGCGCGTACCCAGCGCCCCCGCCGTCGCGTGACAGCCAAGGCACATCGGCGCCGTCGCCGGGTCGCCGATACCGAGGTTGCGGGCGATGAAGCGGCTGCGGCTGCCCGTCAGCACCGCCCAGGCGCGGCTGTGCGCGCCGCCGGGGGTCGAGGGTTCCTGCCATTTCATCAATTCGTCCTGGCGCACGACAATGCCGTCGCCTTCCATCCGGCCATGACAGGTCGATCCGGCGCAGGAGGCGACGCCGGTATAGCGCGCACCGCTTTCGCCCTGCGACCGCGCGGGCGTGGACGCGGCGACGGCGGCGACCACGCACAGCATCGCCGCCAGCGCGGATCCGATCACCGCCCCGAAGCGACCGCCGCGCTTTTGTTCCGCGTGCGCCGTCATCCGCTGAACCCCTTGCCCCGATCCGGCGCTTATGCCGCCTGAACCGTCCCGGACGCCGCGTCGCCCCCATGCGATGCGCGTCCTTTTTTCTCCCTGCTGGTCGCGGGATGATCGAACAGTTTCATAATTGCCATGGCACCCCTGACCCTCGACGAACGGGAAAATGGTGCGACCCCTGCATTTTGATTATCGTTGACCGACCTTGCCCGCCGCGCCCGGCAAAGGCAAGACGGCAGCATCGGCGCGGCGCGATTTCCGTTGCCGGGCAGGGGGATGAAAATGGGCGAGGTCAGGGCGACGGATAAAAAGAGGGCGGGCAGCAGCCTCGCGATACTGGTCGCGGCCTTCGTCCTGCTGGCGGCGGCGGTCGGCACTTCGCTGTGGCGCGATGCCGCCGCGCCCGTGCCGGCGGCGACGGCGCCCGCCGACCGGCTCGCCGCGCTGGAGGCACAGGCGGTGCGCGAGGCGGGCAGTGCCGACGTCTGGATGCGGCTTGGCGCCGCGCGCTTCGACATGGGCGATTTTCCGGGCGCCGCCGCCGCCTATGAAAAGGCAGTGGGGCTTTCCCCCGAATCGGCGGGGCCATGGTCGGCGCTGGGCGAGGCGCGGGTGATGGCCAGCGCGCGCGATCCCATGCCCCCGGCCGCGCTCGAAGCCTTTGAAAAGGCGGTCCAGCTCGATGCCGGGGACCCGCGCGCGCGCTATTTCCTGGCGGTGAAGAAGGACATCGGCGGCGATCACAAGGGCGCGATCGAAGACTGGTTCGCGCTGCTTGCCGATACACCGCAAGGCGCGCCGTGGGAAGCGGACCTGCGCCGCACGATCGAACAGGTGGGACAGATCCACAAGATCGACGTCGCCGCGCGCCTCGCCGCCACGCGCCCGCGCGCGCTGACCGCCGCCGAAATGCCCGTCGCCGCGCGCGCCATTCCGGGACCCAGCCGCGCCGAGATGGAGGCAGCCGCCCAATTGCCCAAGGGCCAGCAGGACGCGATGGTCGCCGCGATGGTCGAAGGGCTGGAGGCGAAGCTGAAAGCCAACCCCGCCGACATCGACCGCTGGATCATGCTGATGCGCAGCCGCATGACGCTGGGCGAGCGTGCGAAGGCGGCGCAGGCGCTGAAGGACGGCGTCGCCGCCAATCCGCACGCGGCGGACCGGCTGCGCGCCCAGGCCCGGCTGCTCGGCGTGCCGGGCGCGTGATGCTGCGTGAGGACCAGGTTTTGCGCGGACAAGCCCTAATTTATCCGGATAAACCATCCTCGGTCTTGCCCCCGCGCGCGAAGCTTCCCTAAGACGGTCGGACGCCGCAGCCCAACGATCGCAGGAGCCGTCCCCTACCCATGCACGACCCCCGCCTCTTGCTGGCTGTGCTGAGCCTGCCCTTTCTGGGCGCGATGATCGCCGCGGCGCTGCCGCAGGCGGGGCGGAACTGGGCGTCGGCGATCGCGGGATCGATCGCCGTTGCGGGCGTGGTGCTGGTCGCCGGCTTCTATCCGGCCGTGGCCGCGGGCGAGGTGATTCGGTCCGAAGCGTCGTGGCTGCCGTCGCTCGGTCTCCAGTTCACGCTGCGGCTCGACGGTTTCACATGGCTGTTCGCGCTGATGGTGCTGGCGATCGGCTCGCTGGTGATCCTCTATGCGCGCTATTATATGTCGCCGCAGGACCCCGTCCCGCGTTTCTTCGCCTTTCTTCAGGCCTTCATGGGCGCGATGCTGGGCATCGTCCTGTCGGGCAATCTGATTCAGCTCGCCTTCTTCTGGGAATTGACCAGCCTCTTTTCCTTCCTGCTCATCGGATATTGGCATCACAATCAGGGGGCCCGCGACGGCGCCCGAATGGCGCTGATCGTCACGGGTTTCGGCGGCGTGTGCATGCTGATCGGCTTCCTGCTGATCGGCCGGATAACGGGAAGCTATGACATCGACGCCGTGCTGGCGGCGGGACCCGTGATTCGCGCGCATGACGCCTATCTGCCCGCGTTGATCCTGATCCTGCTGGGGGCCTTCACGAAAAGCGCGCAATTCCCGTTCCACTTCTGGCTGCCGCACGCGATGGCCGCGCCGACGCCCGTTTCGGCCTATCTTCATTCGGCGACGATGGTGAAGGCGGGGGTTTTCCTGCTCATCCTGCTGTGGCCCGCGCTGTCGGGGACCGAAAGCTGGTATCTGATCGTCACCGCCGCCGGTCTCGCCACGCTGCTGGTCGGCGCCTGGTCGGCGATTTTCCAGCAGGACCTCAAGGGCCTGCTGGCCTATTCGACGATCAGCCATCTGGGGCTGATCACCTTGCTGCTGGGTCTCGGCAGTCCGCTGGCCGCGGTCGCCGCGATCTTCCACACCGTGAACCATGCGACCTTCAAGGCGTCGCTGTTCATGGCGGCGGGCATCATCGATCACGAAACCGGGACGCGCGACCTTCGGCGATTGAGCGGTCTTGCGAAGTTCATGCCGATCACTGCCACGCTCGCCATGGTGGCGGCGGCGGCGATGGCGGGCGTTCCCCTGCTCAACGGCTTCCTGTCGAAGGAGATGTTCCTCGCCGAGGCGCTGGAGGCGCATAGCGGAACGATCCTCGATCTGGTGCTGCCCTATCTGGCGACGCTCGCCAGCGGCTTCAGCGTCTTTTATTCGATCCGCTTCATCAACGAGACCTTCTTCGGCCCCGCCCCCGTCGACCTGCCGCGATCGCCCAGGGAGGCGCCGCGCTGGATGCGGCTGCCCATGGAGATACTGGTGCTCGCATGCCTGCTTGTCGGCATCGTGCCCGCCCTCACCATCGGCCCGTTCCTCGCGCTCGCGGTCGAGTCGGTGCTGGGTGAGCGCACGCCTTCTTACAGCCTCGCCATCTGGCACGGGTTCAGTCTGCCGATGCTGATGAGCCTTGCCGCGCTGGTCGGCGGCGCGCTCGCCTATCGGCGCTTCGGCAGACGCCTTGGCACGATGGACCGCTCGCCCGTCATCGGCCGCCTGAAGGCGCGGCGCACGTTCGAGGCCGTGCTGGCGACGATCGTCGATGCGGCGCGCCTGCTTCACGGATGGCTGGGACCGCACAGGCTGCAAGTGCAATTGCGGCTGCTCATCGGCACCGCCGTCCTGCTCGGCGCCCTGCCGTTCCTGTTCCTGGGCTATAGCCGCGGGCCGGAGCCGGTGGCGCTGATCGATCCGGTGTTCGCGCTGATCTGGATGATCGGCGGTCTCTGCGCGATCGGCGCGGCGTGGCAGGCCAAGTTCCACCGGCTCGTCGCGCTGTCGCTGATCGGCGGGGCCGGGCTGGCGACCTCTATCAGCTTCATCTGGCTGTCCGCGCCCGATCTGGGACTGACGCAGCTGCTGGTGGAGATCGTCACGCTCGTGCTGTTGCTTCTGGGCCTGCGCTGGCTGCCGCTGCGCCGGCCCGCGATCTGGCCGGAAGCCCGCATGCCGCTGATCGTCCGGCTGCGCCGCGGTCAGGACCTGTTGATCGCGCTGGCGGGGGGTACCGGAATGGCGGCCCTCGCCTATGCGATGATGACACGGCCGACCGCCGACAGCATCTCGCGCTATTTCGTCGAGAATGCCTATCCGAAAGGCGGCGGCACCAATGTCGTCAACGTCATTCTCGTCGATTTTCGCGGTTTCGACACGCTGGGGGAGATCACCGTCCTGACCATCGTCGCGCTGACCGTGTTCACGCTGCTCCGCCGGTTCCGCCCCGCGCCGGAAAGCATCGAGCTGCCGCATCAGCAGCAGCGCCAGAACGAGTTCGACCGGGCGGAAGAGGACCGCTCGCACGGCGATACGCTGGCGCATTATCTGTTCGTGCCGCGTATCATCATGCAGTGGCTGTTTCCGGTGATCCTGACCTTCGCCATCTATCTGCTGATGCGCGGGCACGACCTGCCCGGCGGCGGCTTCGCCGGCGGCGTCACTGCCTCGATCGCCATCCTGCTGCTCTATATGGCGGGCGGGACGCGCTGGGTCGAATCGCGCCTCGACATCCTGCCGCTGCGCTGGATGAGCTTCGGGCTTCTGCTCGCGACGGGGACGGGGATGGCGGCATGGATCGCGGGCTATCCCTTCCTCACCAGCCATTTCAGCTATGCGGCGATACCGCTGATCGGCGACGTGCCGATCGCCAGCGCCTGGCTGTTCGACATCGGCGTGTTCGCCGTCGTCGTCGGGACCACGGTGCTGACCCTGATCGCCCTCGCGCACCAGTCGATCCGTCTGCCGTTGCGGCGCAAGGGCAGCGAAGAGCAGGCGTCCGCGCCGGAACGGAGCGCCTGATGGAGATCGTCCTGTCTCTCGCCATCGGCGTCCTGACCGCTTCGGGGCTGTGGCTGCTGTTCCGGCCGCGCACCTTTCAGGTGATATTGGGACTGTCGCTGCTCTCCTATGCCGTCAATCTCTTCATCATCGCGGCGGGACGCCTGCGCACCGATGCGCCGCCGATCGTCGGCAAGGGACCGGCCGATCCGGCCGCCTATGCCGATCCGCTGCCGCAGGCGCTGGTGCTGACGGCGATCGTGATCTCCTTCGCGACGACGGCGCTGCTGGTCGTGGTGCTGATGGCGTCGCGCGGCCTGACGGGAACCGATCATGTCGATGGCGAGGATGGCGAGCCATGACGGGGTGGCTCGCGCACTTGATCATCTTGCCGATCCTGCTGCCGCTGGTGGCCAGCGCGATGATGCTTTCCCTCGACGAACGGCGGCGCGCGACGAAACGGGCGCTCAGCCTTGGCGCGGCGGCGCTGCTGATCGCGGTCGCGGCCGTTCTGCTGTGGTTCGTGCGTGAGAGCGGTCCGCAGGCCTACCGGCTCGGCGACTGGCCATCGCCGTTCGCGATCACGCTCGTCGCCGACCGGCTCTCGACGATGATGCTGCTTTTGACCAGCATCCTCGGCTTCACGTCGCTCTTTTACGCCTCCGCGCGCTGGGACCGTTCGGGACCGCGCTTCCATGCGCTGTTCCTGCTGCTGCTCATGGGCATCAACGGCGCCTTTCTCACGGGCGACATCTTCAACCTGTTCGTCTTTTTCGAAGTGCTGCTCGCCGCCTCCTATGGCCTGATCCTGCACGGCGCGGGGACCGAACGCACGAGCGCGAGCCTTCATTATATCACGATCAATATCGCCGCGTCGCTGCTGTTCCTGACCGGCGTCGCCCTGATCTATTCGGTGACGGGCACGCTCAACATGGCCGATCTCGCGACGCGGGTCAGCCTGACGGACAGCGAGGACCTGGCCCTGCTGGAATCGGGGGCGGCCATCCTGGGCGTCGCCTTTCTGGTCAAGGCGGGCATCTGGCCGCTGTGTTTCTGGCTGCCCCGAACCTATGCCGCCGCGTCGCCGCCCGTTGCGGCCGTGTTCGCGATCATGACCAAGGTCGGCATCTATGTCATCCTGCGCCTGTCCTTTCTGCTGTTCGGAAAGGATTCGGGGGGCGCGGCGGGCTTTGCGAACGAGGTGTTGCTGTTCGCCGGTCTCGCGACGATGGGCTTCGGCATCCTGGGCATTCTCGCCGCGCGCCAGCTGACGCGCGTGGCGGGCCATTATGTGCTGGTGTCGTCGGGCATCCTGCTCGCCGCGATCGGCATCGGCGGGGAAGCGCTGACCGCGGCGCTGCTGTTCTACCTCGTCAGTTCCACGCTGGCGGTCAGCGCGCTCTATCTCATCATCGAGCCGGTCGAGCGCAACGCCGACGAAGAGGATATCATCGACGGCATCGCCGAGCCGGTGTTCGACGACGAATATGTGGGCGCGATCGAGGAAGAGGAAAGCGAGGTCGGGATCGTCATCCCCGGCACGATCGCCATATTGGGCGGCGGTTTCATCTTCTGCGCCCTGCTTCTGGCGGGACTGCCGCCGCTGTCGGGCTTCATCGCCAAATTCGCCCTGATCGACGCCCTGTTCAGCCATGTCGTCATCGCGCCCGCGCACTGGATCATGATCGCCCTCATCATCCTGTCGGGGCTGGCGACGATGATCGCGATGACACGCGCGGGGATCGACCGGCTGTGGACGCCGGGCGAGGAATCGCCCTCGCGGCTCAGCGTCATCGAAGTGACGCCGATCGGCCTGCTGCTGGGCGTCTGCCTGCTGCTGATGATCGCCGCCGGGCCGGTCATGGATTTCATGCAGGCGACGGCGGCGGCGCTTTACGATCCGGGCGGCTATATCGAGGCCGCCGGACCCGCGGTTTCGATCCCGCCCGAAAGCGCGTCGCCGCCGATCGCGGGATATCGGCCATGAGGCGCCTGCTCCCTTTCCCGCTGCTGACGCTGGCGCTGCTCGTCATGTGGGTCCTGCTCACCGGCTTCTCTCCCGGCCATGTCGTGCTCGGCGGTCTGGTTGCGGCGCTTGTGTCGCGCACCATGCTGTCGCTCGAGCCGGAGGTTACGGGCTTCCGGCCGGGCCTGGCGGTGCTCCGGCTGGCCGCGCTGGTCGTCGCCGATATCGTCCGCTCGAACATCGCCGTCGCGCGCATCGTGCTGTTCCGCGGCGTCGAGCATAAATCCGGCTTCCTCCACTTGCCGATCGAGCTTCGAAACCCCTATGCCCTTGCTATTCTGGCCGTCATCATCACGGCGACGCCGGGCACGCTGTGGGTCGAGCATGACGCGCGGCGGCACATCATCCTGATCCATGTCCTCGATCTCGTCGACGAGGAGGAATGGATTCAGCTGATCAAGCATCGTTACGAACGCCTGCTCATGGAGATTTTCGAATGAGCACCCTGTTTCTGGCTCTGGTCATCACGGCCGCGCAGATCATCCTCGGGCTTTCGATGCTGTGCGCCGCCTATCGCATGCTGCGCGGGCCGCGCGCGCAGGACCGGGTGCTGGGTCTCGATGCGCTCTATCTCGGCGCCATGCTGCTTCTCGTCACCTATGGCGTCCAGACGGGGCGGACGCTCTATTACGAAGCCGCGCTGGCCATCGGCCTGCTGGGCTTCGCGGGCACGGTCGCGCTCAGCAAATTCCTCATGCGCGGCGAGGTGATCGAATGATCCAGGCGCCCGATCTGCCGGTCTGGGCGGCGATCATCGTCGGCCTGCTGCTGCTGGGCGGCGCGGTCGTCACGCTGATCGGCACGCTGGGCCTGCTGCGGCTCAAGACATTCTATGAACGCGTGCACGCGCCCACGCTCGGCACGACGCTGGGTTCCGCCCTTGTCCTCGCGGCATCGATGGTCTGCTTCACCGTGCTCCAGTCCCGGCCCGTCGCGCACGAGCTGTTGATCGGCCTGTTCGTCACGCTGACGACGCCGGTCACGCTGATGCTGCTGGCCCGCGCCGCCATCTATCGCGACCGAAGCGAAGGAGTGCTTCCCGTGCCGCCAAGCAGCCGGGTCCCGCCCCGGGATGAATGAAGGGATGGTTTGCGGGGCGATCAGAGGGATTGACCGCCGCGCACGAAGGCGGCAAAGGCGGCTCCACTGACCCTTGCGGGTGTAGCTCAATGGCAGAGCAGAAGCTTCCCAAGCTTACGACGAGGGTTCGATTCCCTTCACCCGCTCCATCTTGCTGCCCACGCGCAGCCACTGATGGTTGAAAAAACCCTGAAAATCCGCTAGTTTTTGAGCATTCACTGGCTTCCGGTGATTGTCCATGATCGCACGTAGCTGAACGATTCGGGGGCATATCCGGGGGCCTTTCAAAAGCCCCTGATTTGCGAGGCCCCCAAATGGCGCTCACCGACACCGCGATCCGCAAAGCGAAGCCAAAAGATAAGCCATATAAGGTCTCGGATTCCGGCGGCCTTTATCTTCTGGTTAATCCGATCGGCAGCAAGCTTTGGCGCGTTAAATATCGCCTTCATGGAGTGGAGCGCAAACTGGCGCTCGGCGCCTATCCTGCAATTACGCTCGCCGAAGCGCGAGCGGCAAGGGATGATGCGAAGAAGCAGCTCGCCCATGCCGTCGATCCCAATACTGCCAAGCGGCAGGCTCGAATCGCTGCGAGTATCAGCGCAGGCAACAGCTTCGCGGCAGTGGCCGAAGAGCTGATAGCGAAGCGCGAAAAGGAAGGTGTCGCAGCCACAACACTCGAAAAGTATCGCTGGCTTTTGCGTTTGCTAGGCGCGGAGTTCGGGCGGCGGCCGGTGGCAGACATCACGCCTGCGGAGTTGCTCCACGAGCTGAAGAAGCAGGAACGGCGCGGTCGTTTAGAAACGGCCAAGCAGGTACGGGGTTTTGCGAGCCGCGTCTTCCGCTACGCCGCCGCTACGGCGCGAGCCGAACGCGATCCCGCACAGATGTTGCTTGGCGCGCTCATACAACCGACCGTAAAGCATTTCGCGGCGATCACTGACCCAATTGAGTTTGGCGCCCTACTGCGTGCGATCGAGGGATATGTGGGTGATCCAGCGGTGATGCACGCACTCAAGCTGACCCCGCATGTTTTTCAGAGGCCGGGCGAACTGCGCCAGATGGAATGGACAGAAGTCGACTTCGCGAAGGCAGTTTGGACGCTGCCTGTAACCAAGATGAAGATGCGCCAACCGCATGCGGTGCCATTGTCGCGCCAAGCACTCGCGATTCTGGAAAGTATGCGTGGGCTTTCTGGTAACGGGAAATATGTGTTCCCCTCGGTACGAACTCGGGCGAGGCCGATCAGCGACAACACGATCAACGCAGCGCTTCGTCGTCTTGGCTATTCCAAGGAGCAAATGACGGCCCACGGATTTCGGACCTCCGCCTCCTCGTTGCTCAACGAGTCGGGCAAGTGGAATCCCGATGCCATCGAACGCGCCCTCGCGCACATGGTCGCAGGGAGCATCCGACGCATATATAATCAGTCTGCCTACTGGGCGGAACGCGTCGAGATGG
>PHEM01000536.1 GCA_002842935.1 Alphaproteobacteria bacterium HGW-Alphaproteobacteria-13
CTATCGGCGTAGCGCAGGGCTGCCAGCGGCCCCCGCCTGCGCGGGGGCGACGTGCAAAGTCAGATCGCCTGCCCGGTCTTGGTCCAGTCGGCGAGGAAGCCTTCGATGCCCTTGTCGGTCAGGACATGCTTGAACAGCCCCTTGATGACCGACGGCGGCGCGGTCATCACGTCGGCGCCGATCTTCGCGGCCTCCAGCACATGGATACCGTGCCGCACGCTGGCGACGAGGATTTCGGTGTCGAAGGCATAATTGTCATAGATCAGCCGGATGTCGCCGATCAGCTGCATCCCGTCGAAGCCATTGTCGTCGTGCCGCCCGACGAAGGGCGAAACGAAGGTCGCCCCCGCCTTCGCCGCGAGCAGCGCCTGCGTTGCGGAGAAGCACAGCGTGACATTGACCATCGTCCCGTCGCCGGTCAGCGCCTTGCAGGTCTTCAGCCCGTCGATCGTCAGCGGCACCTTGATGCAGACATTGTCGGCGATGCGGCGGAGGACTTCAGCTTCCTTCATCATCGTTTCATGGTCGAGCGCGACGACTTCGGCCGACACGGGACCATCGACGATGGCGCAGATTTCCTTCGTCACGTCCTTGAAGTCGCGGCCCGACTTGGCGATCAGCGACGGGTTGGTCGTCACGCCGTCCAGCAAGCCCGTCAGGGCCAGTTCCTGAATGTCGGCGATCTCGGCGGTGTCGGCAAAAAATTTCATGGCGCGGCGATCCTGCTTGATGTGATTCGGAAAATTGCGTCCGCCCTAGAACAGCGGGCGGCAAATATGAACCGTCATCGCTCTCTTCGTCACCCCGGACTTGATCCGGGGTCCCGCTTTTCCACGTTGCGAAGCGGGACCCCGGATCAAGTCCGGGGTGACGAGAGCAGGAAAGTGCTGGCGTTCTTTTTTTGTTCCATATAAGCGCCAGCCATGGCCAAAGCGAAACGCCAATATGTCTGCCAGAATTGCGGCGCCGTCAGCTATCGCTGGCAGGGGCAGTGCGCCGATTGCGGCGAGTGGAACACACTAGTCGAGGAAGCGGCGGAAACCGTCTTTTCGGCAAAGCACGACCTGTCGCGCGGCGGGCGCACGCTGGCGCTCGAGACGCTCGACGCGCACAGCCCGATGCCGGACCGGATGCTGTGCGGCATCGCCGAGTTCGACCGCGCGCTGGGCGGTGGCTTCGTCGCGGGATCGGCGACGCTGATCGGCGGCGATCTGTTCGATTGCGGTGGCGGCATAACCGTGCTCGAAAAAATGCCGCGCCGCCGTATCAATAATCCCCTGTCGCTTGGTCACGTCTGACGGGCGACCCGCCTTACGGGGGCCCGAGCATTCGTTGTTGGCGGATGAACCACAGGTTGACAAAGTGAACGGCTCCGTTCATTTAAACGCTATCGTTCATTATTGCTCTCCCCGGACAATCTTGCAATCCCGCCTTCGCAAAAAGGTTTCCCGCGCGTGATCTGGATCGCCATCAGGATGCTCACCGGTGACGCCCAGAAGTTCTACGGGCTGTTGTTCGGCATCGCCTTT
>PHEM01000078.1 GCA_002842935.1 Alphaproteobacteria bacterium HGW-Alphaproteobacteria-13
AGCCGTGGCACAGCCGCCGAGAGCGAGCGCGGCTGCGGCAAGCAGCGCGACAGAAAGAGGACGCGTCATCGCGCCTTCATGCGCCATGGATCATGGCTTGGCAATGAACGGAACGGGTCCGGCCGCGATCGAATCAGCGATAAAAGATATGGTTGTCGATCTGCGCGATGCGCGCCTTGCGCCAGCCGGGCGAGACGTGGCGCGCGTGGAAGAACAGCGCGCCCGGCGCGTGGTTCTTCCAGCTGCCGTCGCGCGCGATCTGGGCGATGGCGACGGCGTTGTTCCACTGAGTGCCTTCGCGCACCGCCGGCATCCGGCCGCTCTTCACGAAGCTGAACTGGCTTTTCTGGTGGACGACGCCGCACAGGCTGGTCGGAAAGCGGCCCGACTGCGCGCGGTTGAGCACGACATGCGCGACGGCGAGCTGGCCGACGAGCGATTCGCCGCGCGATTCGAAATAGACCGCCCCGGCGAGGCAGCGCAGCTCGGGATCGAGCGTGGCGGGCCGCGGCGTCGCGGCGACGAGTTCGGCGAGCGAATCAGCCGTCACGGGCGCCGGTTGCGGCGCGGCGGCGGATTCGTCCTGCTGCTCGCTTTCGTTTTCGATAGAATCCTCGACCGGCGCTTGCGGCCCGGTCGTTTCGCCCCCAAGTGCCGAATCCGAATTCGGCAGCGTGATGAGGGGAAGATTGGCGTCCGCGCCCAGCTCACTGGCAAAGCCCGGCTCGGCCAGGAATAGCATGGTTGCGGCCGTCATGCCGACAGCGGCCACGCTGGCCACATTCAAGATACGACTCATTTTGTCCGTCAAAAGGGCGGCTGATGGACCGAAACCTCAAAACAGGCGGGGGAGAGGCAAATGCCCTGCGCCGCCTGCGGCCATCATCCGACTGCGTGTCCGAACCGTTTGCCGGGTCTTTCGGACATGCCGAACGGACCCGCGGGACGACCTACGCGTGAAACTGCGCGCCAAATATTGTGCGGCGCAACAAAGTCAAGTCAGCGCACTCCACTCCACGACGAGCCGTTGCGTATCCGCGATGTCCAGTTCGACGATCCACAGGTCGGGATCGGCCTTTCGCCGCCGCGCGCGATAAGCGATACGCGCCTCCTCATCCGCGTCGGGACCGGGACCGACGGCGTCCCAAATCGGGACAGCCGCGGTCGAAAAGCGCCGTTCGAGCAGCGGTCCCGCCACGCCCCGCTCGCTGCACTGGATCAGGATGCTCCCCGCGCGGTCGTCGCCCGCGGCCAGCACCGCCGCGAATCCGCCCGCCGCCTGCGTCTCGCGCAGCAGCAGGTCGACCAGAAAGCGGCTGGTCAGCCGCGCCACGATGGGAAATCCCGCGCAGCCTCAGGCCGCGTCGCGTGTTTCGGTATCGGCGAGCAGCGCATAGAGCGCCTCGTCATTCTTGGCCCCGCGCAGCCGTTCGGCCATCGCCTCGTTGCGGAGCATCCGCGACACGCCCGCCAGCGCCTTCAGATGATCGGCGCCGGCGTCGAGCGGCGACAGGAGGACGAACAGCAGATCGACCGGCAGGCCGTCCACGGCGTTGAAATCGATCGGCTTCGCCAATTGCAGGAACAGGCCGCGCACGCCACCCAGATCGGCCAGCTTGGCGTGCGGCAAGGCGATGCCGCGCCCGAATCCCGTCGATCCCAGCCGCTCCCGCTCCAGCAGCGCCTCGCTCACTTCACCGGCGTCGAGACCGAGCGAGCGCGCCGCCAGATCGCCGACAAAAGGAAAAAGCGCCTTTTTCGAATCGAGCTGCACATGCGCGCGCACGGTCGCAGGATAAAGGAGAGAGGAAAGATTCATGGGCACTGGTCAAATCTGCATCGCTGCCTGGCCCCGGCGTCGCGGCGCCGGGGCTTGTTGGGCGGGGCCATTAGGCCGAATGACGAAGAAAATCCAGCCCCTATCGCGGTTCGACCCAACCGATGGTGCCGTCGTCGCGGCGATAGACCATATTATGCGACCCCGTCCGGCTGTTGACGAACAGCAGCGCGTTGGTGTTGCGAAGGTCGAGCATCATCACCGCATCCGACACGCTGCTGGTCGGAATATCGACGCGCGTTTCGGCGATGATCGCGGGGGCGTCGCCCGCATCCTCGTCGTCCCCGGCGTCAAAGACGGTGTAGCTCGCATTGTCGGCGACTTCGTCCAGGGTCGGCATCGCGACGTTGTTGGCGCCGGGATTGCGGTCCTTCAATCGCCGCATATAGCGCCGAAGCTGCTTTTCGATGCGCTCGGCCGCGCCTTCGAAGGCGACGTGCGCGTCCTGCGCCTGACCGCGCCCCTTCAGTACCAGCCCCTGCATCACATGGGCGACGATGTCGCACTGGAAACTGTCGTGCGGCCCTTTTCCGAACGTCGCGTGCGCGCCGATGGCCCGCGAGAAATATTTGTCGGCAATCGCGTTCATCCGGTCCGACACATGCGACTGCAGCGCTTCGCCGGTTTCGATCTGATGGCCAGAGACGCGGATTTCCATTCTTCTTCTCCTTACAGGGATGCCCCGGCGGCGGCGGACGCCGCCATCAGGGACTATCGTGCCACAGCGGTTGATGAAGCGTGGCGACGAATTGGGCATGAAGCGCCAGTTCCGCGGGGGTCGCGGCGTGCGGGCGCGGTTCGCGATAGGGGCGCTGGGGCGAGGCGGGGCGGAAACCGCCCATGGCAGGGGCGCCGGCCGGGGCGGCGGCGGGCTGCGCGGCAAGACCAAGGCCGATCTGCCGTCCCCCGGTCATCTCGATATAGAGATGCGCGAGCAATTCGGCGTCGAGCAGCGCGCCATGCTTGATGCGGTGGCTGCGGTCGATGCCATAGCGCGTGCACAGCGCATCGAGGCTGTGCTTCGCGCCGGGATGCAGCTTGCGCGCCATCTGCACCGTGCAGCACATGCGCGTCATGTCGAGCGCGGGGCGTCCGGCGCGCGCCAGTTCGGCATTGATGAAGCCGAAGTCGAACACGGCATTGTGCGCGACCATCGGCGCATCGCCCAGAAATTCGATCAATTCGTCGGCGCGCGCCGCGAACAGCGGCTTGTCCGACAGGAACTGGATCGACAGGCCGTGCACGGCCTCCGCCTCTGCCGGCATATCGCGTTCGGGATGGAAATAGGCGTGGAAGGTCCGGCCGGTCTCGCGCCGGTCGACCAGCTCGACGCATCCGATTTCCACGAGGCGGTGCCCGGCCTTTGGGTCGAGTCCCGTGGTTTCAGTATCGAAGACGATCTCACGCATGGACAATATGGTGTGGACCTTATCGCGCGCGGAAACAAGAGGCGATGGCGCGAATCTGGCGATGCGTCTCGCTTTTCGTGCGGCCGGTTTCGATGACGAAATCGGCGCGCGCGCGTTTCACACGATCCGGCACCTGCAAATGGCGGATCGCCTTCAGCTTCGCGCGCGTCATGCCGGGCCGCCGCATCACGCGCCGCGTCTGCATCCACGCGGGCGCCGACACCACCGCGATCGCGCCGACGCGCCGCCAGCCGCCCTTTTCGAACAGCAGCGGAATGTCGAGGATCACGACATCGCGCGCGCGGTGCCGCATCAGGAATTTTTTCTGCTCCCGCGCCACGGCGGGATGGACGATCGCCTCCAGCGCCGCCAGTTCGTGCGTGTTGCCGAGCACATGCGCCCCCAGCTTTTGCCGATCGACGCCGCCGGGACCGGTCGTGCCGGGAAAGCGCGCCTCGATCGCATCGACCAATGCGCCGCCCGGACCTTGCAGCCTGTGCACTTCGGCATCGGCGTCGAACACCGGCACGCCTTCGCGCTCGAACATCGCCGCCGCGGTCGATTTGCCCATGCCGATCGAACCCGTCAGGCCGAGGATGAAGGGACGGCGCAGCCGCGATCCCGGACGGGGGTGGCGTTTCTTCATGCCGTCAGCAACGCGCGCAGCTCTTCGTCGCGCCCTTCCGGCGGCGGCGCACCGAAGAACAGCTCGAACGCCAGCGCCGCCTGTCCGATCAGCATGTCGAGTCCGTCGACGATGTCGAGTCCGCGCGCCTCCGCCGCGCGCAGCAGCGCCGTGCGCAGCGGCGCATAGACAAGGTCATAGACGATCGCGCCCTCCGGCAGCGGCGACAGGTCGAGTTCGAGCGGCGGCTGGCCCGTCATGCCGAGGCTGCTTGCATTGACGAGCAGCGCGGCGGGCGGCAGTGGCGCGTCGAGACCGACCACATCGCCCTTCAGCCCAAAGGCTGCCAGCAGTGCCATCGCTTTCAGCGGCGATCGGTTGAGGATCGTCACATGCCCGACCTTCGCGCGCGCCAGCGCGAACAGCACCGCGCGCGCCGCGCCGCCCGCTCCGACGACCGCCACGGGCGCGCCCTCCAGATCGAGTTCGGCGAGCGGCGCATAGAAACCCGCCGCGTCGGTGTTGGTGCCGATCAGCGATCCGTCGGGCTGGCGCACCACCGTGTTCATCGCGCCTATGGTGCCGCGAATGTCGCCGGGATCGTCGACCAGATCCATCATCGCGATCTTGTGCGGGATGGTGACGTTGCAGCCGCGCCAGTCGGGATCGGCGCGCCGTTCCGCGACATAGGCCGCAAGCCCCTCTGCCTTCACATGGGCGCGCCGATATTCCCCGGCGATTCCCAGCGCCTTCAGCCAGAAACCGTGGATCAGCGGCGATTTCGAGTGCGCGATGGGATCGCCGATCACCTCGGCGTAAGGGGCGTAGGGAACGCCGCTCATACCGGGGCAAGCCCCGTCGCGCGCAGCCACGCCATCAGCGGCAGCATCGGCATGCCGATGATGGTCCAGGGATCGCCTTCGACCCGGTCGAACAGTTGCACGCCCGCTCCCTCGATTTCATAGCAGCCGACACTCCAGCGGATGCTGTCCCAATGACGCGCCACATAGTCGGCGATGAAGCCATCCGACAAGGGGCGCATCCACAGTTTCGCCTCACCGATCGCGCGCCACACCGGCGCGCCGCCGCGCGCGGCGACGGCGGCGCTGAACAGTCGGTGCCGCGTGCCCGCCATGCGCGCGAGGTGCGCCGCCGCTTCCTCGGGCGTTTCCGGCTTGCTCAGCATCGTTCCGTCGTCGAGCGCCAGCGTGGTGTCGGCGCCGATCACCGTCACGCCGGGCAGGCGCGCGGAGATTTTCACGGCCTTCGCTTCCGCCAGCGCGTCGGCGATATTGCGTGGCGTCTGGCCGGTCGCCAGCAACGACGCCGTCAACGCTTCCTCATCGACATGGGCGGCGCTGGTTTCGAAATCCAGACCGGCGGCGCGCAGCATCGCCGCGCGCCCGCTGCTTTGCGAGGCAAGGAGCAGCCGCGTCATGCGCCCGCCGCCGCCCGGTCCTCGACCAGCTTGATCACCGCGGCTGCGGTCTCCTCGATCGAGCGGCGCGTGACGTCGATCACCGGCCAGCCATTGTCGGCGAACATGCGCCGCGCATAGGCGATCTCCGCCTTCACGCGCTCGTCGTCGACATAGGCGGTCTCGGGCGCCTGGTTGAGCGACAAGAGCCGGTTGCGCCGCACCTGCACCAGCCGGTCAAGCCCCGTGGTCAGCCCGACCACCAGCGGATGCTTGAGGTGATAAAGCGCGTCGGGCGGTGGCGATTCGGGGACGATGGGGATATTCGCGGTCTTGAAGCCGCGATTGGCGAGATAGATGCTGGTCGGCGTCTTCGAGGTGCGCGACACGCCCGCGAGGACGATGTCGGCCCGCTCCCAATTTTCCCAGCCGATGCCGTCGTCGTGCGCGACCGTGAACTGGATCGCCTCGACACGGGCGAAATAGGCGGCGTCGAGCACATGCTGGCGGCCCGGCCGCGCCTTTGCTTCCTGCCCCAGCATCCGCGACAGCGCGTCGGTCACGGCGTCGAGCGCGGGAACCAGCGGCAGGTCCAACGCCCCCGCGCGCCGTTCGAGGCTGGCGCGCAGTTCGCCGTTCACCAGCGTGAACAGGATCATGCCGGGGCTGGCCTGCACTTCAGCCATGATCCGGTCGAGATGCGATTCCGATCGCACCATCGGCCAGAAATGGCGCACCACCTCGACATCGTCGAACTGTGCGATCGCCGCCTTGGCGATATTTTCGAGGGTCTCGCCCGTGGAATCGGATATGAGGTGCAAGTGGAGCCGGTCCATGGACCTATCCTTTCGCCGCGACGGCGGAAAAGGCAAGCGCCGCCGCGCAAGGACTAAGGATTCAACATGGCTGTGGATAAGGCAGGCAAAAGCGCGGGAGCAAAGCGGGATGGGGGATTCATCCCCGACACTGCCGATTCCGCTCCTGCTCTTTTCCACAAGCGATCCAATTTATCCACAGGCTGTGAAAAAGGGGCAAAGGCATGTGCGACTCCGGCGCGGAACGGACGGCGGCAGGAGTCAAGCTGTTGGCAAAGGCGGCGCTGCTGCCTAAAGCCCGTCTTATCCGACCACCAACAAACCATCACAATCTTTTTAAAGATATATGGATAGTAGAAAGAGAGCCGAGGCGATGGCGTCTTCGAAGAGCTTGCTGGCAACGCTGCGCGGGGCGCGGCAGGACCGGCCCGCGCTGTGGCTGATGCGCCAGGCCGGACGCTATCTGCCCGAATATCGCGCGCTGCGGGAAACCAAGGGCGGTTTCCTCGAGCTTTGCTACGATCCCGAGGCGGCGGCCGAAGTGACGTTGCAGCCGATCCGGCGTTTCGGTTTCGACGGCGCGATCCTTTTTTCCGACATCCTCGTCATCCCGCACGCGCTGGGGCAGGATTTGTGGTTCGAGGCAGGGGAGGGACCGCGCCTCGCCCCGCCGCTTGTCGATCATGCGCTGGCAAAGCTCGAAGCCGCGCCGCAGCGGCTCGATCCCGTTTACCGAACCGTCGCGCGCGTCGCGGGGGCCTTGCCCGCCGAAACGACCTTTCTCGGTTTCGCGGGCAGCCCGTGGACGGTCGCGACCTATATGGTGGCGGGGCAGGGATCGAAGGACCAGGCCGCCGCGCGGCGCATGGCGTTCGGCGATCCGGCCGCCTTTGCCGCGATCGTCGACGCGGTCGTCGAACTCACCGTCGCCTATCTGTCGAGCCAGATCGAACAGGGTGTCGAGGCCGTGCAGCTGTTCGACAGCTGGGCAGGCAGCCTCAGCCCCGCGCAGTTCGAACGCTGGGTGATCGCCCCCAATGCCGCGATCGTCGAGCGGCTGAAGGCGCTGCATCCGGACACGCCTGTCATTGGCTTTCCCAAGGGCGCGGGCGGCAAGCTTGCGGCCTATGCGCGCGAGACCGGCGTCGACGCCATCGGACTCGACGAGACGGTCGATCCGGCGTGGGCTGACGCGATGCTGCCCGCCGACCTGCCGGTGCAGGGCAATCTCGACCCGCTGGCGCTCGTCGCGGGCGGCGCAGCGCTCGACGAGGCGATCGATCGCATCCTTGCAGCTTTTCCCGTGCGACCCCATATCTTCAACCTGGGTCACGGCATCGTGCCGGATACCCCGATCGCCCATGTGGAACATCTGATCCGGCGCGTGCGGGGCGAACAGGCAGGCGGGTAAAGCGATGGCGGATTGGGCAGGATTTCTGGGGGCGACGATGCTGTGGGTCAAGGCGGGGCATGTGATTTTCGTCATCTTCCTGATGGCGGCGCTGTTCATGATGCCGCGATTCTTCATCTATCATCACCAATGTCCCGTCGGGTCCGACGAGGACAGAAAATGGATCGAGCGCGAGGATCGCCTTCGCAAGATCATCCTCAATCCCGCGATCGTCATCGTCTGGATTTTCGGGCTGATGCTGGCCTTCAACGGTGATTATTGGCGCGAGGGCTGGTTTCACGGCAAGCTGCTGCTGGTGCTGCTGTTGTCGGGCTATCACGGCTGGCTGATCGGCTATTTCAAGAAGCTGCGCAAAGGCGAGCGTCCCTTGAGCGAAAAGCGGCTGCGCCTGCTCAACGAGGTTCCTGGCGTCATGGCGGCGATCATCGTCGTGCTGGCGGTTGTGCGTCCCTGACTCGGCGCGGCTCGGCGCAGCGCTGTTCGCCGCCGATTGACTTGAACCAAAGCCGGTTATAGGGGCCGGGCGAGCCTGCCTTTGCGCGGGGCGGCGCGTTCCCATGTGCCGCAGCTATCGAAAAAGGCCGTCCCCCGGCCCGGATAGGCACTTTCGGGTGCATTATCGAACGAATTTCATTCCCGATTTCTTATACTTGGAATCCATCCATGCATCTTAAAGACCTGAAGACCAAATCGCCCGCCCAGCTTGTCGAGATGGCCGAGGAACTGGGCGTCGAGGGGGCCTCGACTCTGCGCAAGCAGGACCTGATGTTCTCGATCCTCAAGGAACTGGCCGAAGAAGGCGAGGAAATCATCGGATCGGGAACGATCGAGGTGCTGCCCGACAGCTTCGGCTTCCTGCGCAGTCCGGAGGCCAATTATCTCGCCGGTCCCGACGACATCTATGTGTCGCCGAACCAGGTCCGCAAATATGGCCTGCGCACCGGCGACACCGTCGAAGGCGAGATTCGCGCGCCCAAGGACGGCGAGCGCTATTTCGCGCTCACCAAGCTGATCAGCGTCAATTTCGACAATCCGGAGGCTGTGCGCCACCGCGTTAATTTCGACAATCTGACGCCGCTCTATCCGAACCAGAAGCTGTCGCTCGACACGGTCGACCCGACGATCAAGGACAAGTCGGCGCGCGTCATCGATCTCGTCAGCCCGCAGGGCAAGGGCCAGCGCGCACTGATCGTCGCGCCGCCGCGCACCGGCAAGACCGTGCTGCTCCAGAATATCGCCAAGGCGATCACCGACAATCATCCCGAGGTCTATCTGATCGTCCTGTTGATCGACGAGCGGCCCGAGGAAGTCACCGACATGCAGCGCAGCGTCAACGGCGAGGTCGTCTCCTCGACGTTCGACGAACCCGCGACGCGTCACGTCCAGGTCGCGGAAATGGTGATCGAAAAGGCCAAGCGCCTCGTCGAGCACAAGAAGGATGTCGTCATCCTGCTCGATTCGATCACGCGCCTCGGCCGCGCCTACAACACCGTCGTCCCTTCGTCGGGCAAGGTGCTGACGGGCGGCGTCGACGCCAATGCGCTCCAGCGGCCCAAGCGCTTTTTCGGCGCCGCGCGCAATATCGAGGAAGGCGGGTCGCTGTCGATCATCGCCACCGCACTGATCGATACGGGCAGCCGCATGGACGAAGTGATCTTCGAAGAGTTCAAGGGCACCGGCAACAGCGAAATCGTCCTCGACCGCAAGGTCGCCGACAAGCGTATCTTCCCGGCGCTCGACGTTGGCAAGTCCGGCACGCGCAAGGAAGAACTGCTCGTCGAAAAGGGCAAGCTGTCGAAAATGTGGGTGCTGCGCCGCATCCTCATGCAGATGGGCACCGTCGATGCGATGGAATTCCTGCTCGACAAGATCAAGGACAGCAAGACGAACGAGGATTTCTTCGATTCGATGAACCAGTAAGCTGCCGCTGTGGCCGTGATCGAGCATGCCTTGCTGCCGGTCCGGCCCGGAATGGAGGCGGGCGCTGCTCCATCGCTTCTATGACCCGATTCCGGGTGTCAGCTATTTCGGAGATTGTGTGTGATGTTGGATTTTCTGGCGCAGGCGGCGACGGCGGCGCAGAGTTTCGGTGGTCCCGGCGGCATGTGGGACCATATCGTCAACGATTTCTCGAACATCACCTCTCCGGCCGCTTTTTCGGCCTTCCTGCAAGTGCTGATGATCGACATCGTGCTGGCGGGCGACAATGCGATCGTCGTCGGCGCGCTCGCGGCGGGCCTGCCCCCCGACCAGCGCCGCAAGGTGATCATCATCGGCGTGCTCGCGGCGCTGGTGCTGCGCATTGCCTTCGCGCTCGTCGTCACGCAGCTGATGCAGATCGTCGGCCTGATCTTCGTCGGCGGGCTGCTGCTGGTGTGGGTGGCGTGGAAGATGTGGCGCGAACTGCGCGACCAGCATGGCGAATCGCCGGGTTCGCCGGAAATCGCGGGCGACGAGGATTCGGGTCTGCGTCCGGCGAAGAGCTTTGCCGCCGCCGCCTGGGCGGTCGCCGTCGCCGACGTGTCGATGAGCCTCGACAATGTCCTGGCGGTCGCGGGTGCGGCGCGCGATCATCCCGGCATATTGATCGTCGGCCTGATCTTTGCGGTCGCGCTGATGGGCATCGCGGCGAACATCATCGCCAAATATATCGAGCGCTATCGCTGGATCGCCTATATCGGCCTGGCCGTCATCCTCTATGTCGCGGTCAAGATGATCTATGAAGGCTGGATCGATCCCAGCGTCGGCATCGGCACGCTGTTCGGCTAGACACGCGGCCTGGACACGCGACAGGGACTATTGCATCCTCGGCCCATGACCGATGATGCGATGGTCCCGATCGCCGAACTGTTGAGCCGCAGCGAGGCGCTGACCGTCGCCGCCATGCTCGATGCGGCGGGGATCATCGTCCATGTCGGCGGCGAATATCATAGCAGCGTGTCGCCATATATCGTCGCGCTCGGCGGGTTTCGGCTGACTGTTCCGCGCTGGCAGTATGGCGATGCGTCGAATCTGATCGCGGACATGCTCGCCGCGCCCGAACCCGCGCCTTCCACGGCGATGCGCCGCGCCGTGTTCCGGCTTTTCGCGGCCAGCATGGGGGGCTTTGCGCTGGCGGCGAGTCCCTATGTGCTGGCGGTCGGGCTGAAGGCGTTGCTGCCCGTGCTGCTGTCGCCGCTGTTCATGGCGGGCGTGCCCGTCAACCCGCAGGGACGGGGCGATTATCATCTCGCGGCGCCTTCCGCGTGAATCGCCTCTTGAATCGCGCGCCCGGCCACCCGATTTGCCTGTGATGGGCCAGCTTCACATGACTCGCGTCGCCATGGGATGCGCCGATTATGCGGCGTTGGAAGCCCGTATGGCGGCGCATGCCGAAGCGGGGGAATTCCGCATGACGACGCGCAACCGCCCGCGCCGCGCAGACGAGCTGATCGGCGGG
>PHEM01000537.1 GCA_002842935.1 Alphaproteobacteria bacterium HGW-Alphaproteobacteria-13
AGCGCAAGGCCATCTTCAACAAACCAGCATCATATTATCCGAAAAGGGGGTCCCTCTTCGACGCCGATCGGGGGTCCCTTTTGAACGCCGTTTGACAAGGACGCCGCAGCCGCGGCCCAATAGATCGGGATCGCTGCCCACCAGAGCTTCGCATACCACGGACGCCACAACCAATCGGCCGCGGCGGGCTGCTGGATTTCGGCGTTTAGCGCTGGATAAAATGGGCGATTTCGCATGATGTTGCCTCAAGGATGAGAATATCATGATCTGCGAATTTAGGGAATCCCGAAAGGCGAGAATCCCATTGCAATAGCTCGGCAAACCACATTGCGCGTGCCCAACGGCGAAAACTTGCATTTTTTATCGGATCGATTAGATTTTAATCAGTCTAGCGGATGGTGATCGACATGGGTGTAGAAACCAAAGTTCTGACGGCGCACGTTCCCTTGGGACTTGCCGAGAAAGTCGAAGAAATGGCGGCACGCCTTGAACGCTCGCGCGGCTGGGTAATGAAGCAAGCCCTTGCCGCGTGGGTCGATCAGGAGGAAGAGCGTCATCGCATGACTCTTGAGGCGCTCGCAGATGTGGACGCAGGGCGCGTGATCGATCATCACGCGGTTCAGGCTTGGGCCGACAGCCTCGGAACGGATAAGCCGCTCTCGCCGCCGCACGCATGAAAATCCAGTGGACCAGCAGGGCTTCTTTCGACCTTGTGCGCCTGCACGACCACTTAGGCCCCGTCGCGCCCGAAGCAGCGGCGCGAGTGGTTCAGCAGCTGGCACGCGCGCCCGACCGCCTTCTCGAATATCCGCGCATTGGCGAGAAACTCGAAGCCTACGACCCGAGAGAGGTCAGGCGTATCATCGTCGGCGACTATGAATTGCGCTACGAGATCGCCGCAGGAATAATCTTCATCTTGCGGCTGTGGCACTGCCGCGAAAACCGCAGCTTTAATGAAGACGAATAGCGTCGAGCTCGCGCACGTCCCATTGCTATTTCTTCTTGCGTCGTCCGCCGCCGCGGCCCTTGGTGCCGAGGCCGATTTCCTTCGCCAGCGCGCGGCGCTTTTCGGCATAGGCGGGCGCGACCATCGGATAGTCTGCAGGCAGGCCCCATTTCGCGCGGTACTCGTCGGGAGTCATATTGTAGTGCGTCATCAGGTGACGGCGCAGCATCTTCAGCTTCTTGCCGTCTTCTAGGCAGACGATGTAGTCGGGCTTGACCGAAGCGCGGATCGAAACGGCCGGGACCGGCTTTTCCTCCACGACGGGCTTCTCGCCCAAATTGGCCAGCGCGCCATGGACATTATTGATCAAGATCGCGAGATCCGAAATGGCGACGCTATTGTTGCTGACATGCGCGGCGACAATGTCGGCGGTCAGCGTTACGAGTGTTTCCTGGTCTTCCATTTCATTCTCCGAAGAAGAGACTGTCCGCCGTCAGCACCAATGGCACAGATTTGAGGTTGTGATTTAAGGAGGATTTGGGCTTCGTCGTAGTGACGAAGGAACGAAGATG
>PHEM01000538.1 GCA_002842935.1 Alphaproteobacteria bacterium HGW-Alphaproteobacteria-13
CGACCAGCGCGCCGCCGACGAGCAGCAGCAAGCCAAAGGCCAATCCGCCGAACCACAGCGCCGTGCCCGCGATCGCGAACAGGACGATCGCCGATGCGATGCGCGTCCAGAGGTCCGACTTGCCCGCCGCCATATCCTATAATCCCCCAAAGCGGCGTTCGCGCCGCGCAAAATGATCGAGCGCCGCCTTGAGGTCGGCGGGCTTGAAATCGGGCCACAGCGTATCGGTGAAATACAGCTCGGCATAGGCCGCCTGCCACAGCAGGAAGTTGGACAGCCGCACTTCGCCCGAGGTGCGGATCAACAGGTCGAGCGGCGGCAGATCCGCCGTGTCGAGATGCGCCTCGATCGCCTCCGCGCTGATGTCGCCCGCCGCCGCCGCGGCGCGCGCCGCGCGCACCAACTCGTCCTGCGCGCCATAGTTGAGCGCGACCGCCAGCGTCGTGCGCTTGTTGCCCGCCGTGCGGGCCAGCGCATCCTCGATCAGCGCGACGACGTCGGGCGCCAGCGCGCGCCAGTCGCCGATGATCTTCAGCCGCACGCCGCCTTCGACGAATTCGTCGATGTCGCTGACGATGAAGCGCTTCATCAGCCCCATCAGGTCGCTGACTTCCTCTTCGGGCCGCTTCCAGTTCTCCGACGAAAAGGCATAGAGCGTCATCGCCTCCAGCCCCATCTCGCCCGCCGCGCGGACGATCTCCCGCACTGCCTGCACGCCCGCGCGATGCCCGGCGACGCGCGGCAAGTGGCGCTTCTTCGCCCAGCGGCCGTTGCCGTCCATGATGATGGCGACATGGCGCGCGCCGTGGCGGGCTTCCTCGCTCACAAATCCTCCCCGCTTGCGGGGAGGTGGCAGCGCGAAGCGCTGACGGAGGGGGTGGGCCGCATCAAGCGAGGGTCAAGGACGCGAACCCCCTCCACCATGCTTCGCATGGTCCCCCTCCCCGTTCCGGGGAGGATCGCGATGGCCATAGCGCCGCGCATTGGCTTAGCCCAAAATTTCCTTTTCCTTCGCCGCCGCCGCCGCGTCGATATCGGCGATGGTCGCGTCGGTCAGTTTCTGGACTTCGGTCTCGGCGCGCTTGCGCTCGTCCTCGCTGATTTCCTTCTTGTTCTCGTCCTGCTTCAGATTGTCCATGCCGTCGCGGCGGACGTTGCGGACGGCGACGCGCGCCTTTTCCGCATATTGGCCCGCCAGCTTCGACAATTCCTTGCGGCGCTCCTGCGTCATTTCCGGGATCGGTAGGCGAAGCAGCTGCCCGTCGACGATCGGGTTGAGACCGAGGCCCGCCGAGCGGATCGCCTTGTCGACCGGGCCGACGTTCGACTTGTCCCATACCTGCACCGCCAGCATGCGCGGTTCCGGCACGCTGACCGACGCCACCTGGTTGAGCGGCATGTGGCTGCCGTAAACCTCGACCGTCACGGGATCGAGCAGCGCCGAATTGGCGCGCCCGGTGCGCAGGCCGCCGAGGTCGTGCTTCAGCGATTCGACCGCACCGTGCATGCGGCGTTCCA
>PHEM01000539.1 GCA_002842935.1 Alphaproteobacteria bacterium HGW-Alphaproteobacteria-13
ACTTGCCGTCGGCCCACGCCTTGGCTGCGTTCTGGTGGCTGCGCACCGCGAAGGCATCCGCCGCCTCGCGCGAAATGCCGTAATCCTTGGCGAGGTTTTCCGCGGTTTCGATCATCCCGGTGATGACGCCGAAGCGTTCAATCGGCTGGCTCATCACCCGCCCCCGGCTGAGGCGATCATGCAGCGTGATGTCGCCCATCCGCACGCCCCCGCGCGCGGCGAGGGTGTAATGTTCGACGTTCGACATGGATTCGACCCCGCCTGCAACCACCACATCGGCCATCCCGGTTTCGACCATCATCGCCGCCGTCGCCACCGCCTGCACGCCCGATCCGCAGCGCCGGTCGAGCTGAAATCCCGGAACTTCGATGGGCAGTCCCGCCGCCAGCCAGCTCCAGTGGCCAATCGCAGGCGCTTCGCCATTGCCGTAGCCTTGCGAAAACACCACGTCGTCAACCCGCGCCGGATCGATCCCGCTGCGTTCCATCAGCGCTTTCAGGATCACCGCGCCCAATTGGCCCGCGTTAAGGCTGGATAGCCCGCCGAGGAACTTGCCCACGGGGGTGCGCAGCGGGGTGCAGATGGCGGCTCTTCTGGTCATAACTACCTCAATTTCCGTTCGGGCTGAGCCTGTCGAAGCCCTGCCCTTTTCTTCAAGAAGGACGGCCCTTCGACAAGCTCAGGGCGAACGGGTATTGTGTTCATCCGACAGCCCCACCGTCCCGGCATCGACCAACCGGCCAATCGCTCCCGAAGACAGTCCCAGTTTCTCCGCCAGCACCTCTTCGGAATGTTGCCCTAGGTATGGCGCAGGCGCAGGGTCGCCCGCGTCGCGCCCCGGCAGGTTGGCGAAACTCCGGGCGGCGGGATAGTCGAAACCGCTGGGGTTGGCAGGCGCGGGGCCGAACAGCGGGTTGCCTGCCACCAGCGCCGGATCATTGGCGGCTTCGTAAGCGGTGCGATAGCGTTCGAAGGTGCAGCCTTCCGCCGCCATGCGCGCCGCCAGCGCGGCGTAATCCAGCCCATCCGCCGCCTGCTGGAACAGCGCGAACAACGCCGCACGGTGCTCGAACCGGGGCGTATCCCCATCGGCAAAGCGCACGCCCAGTTCCGTCTCCAGCGCCGCGATACCGTGCTGCAATCCGAATGCCGTGACCAGCCCGCGCCACTGCTTGGGCGTCAGCGCGGCGACCATGAAGCGCACCCCGTCGCGGCTGCGGAAATCGCGTCCGAACGCACCCCAGATCGCATTGCCCAACCGTTCGCGATCCGCGCCGCGATAGAGCATTTCCGCCATCGCCCCCGAATTGGCGAGCGTGCCAATCGCCACATCGCCCAGCGGCACGCGCACCTCGTTGCCCTCACCCGTGCGGCCCCGGTGGTGCAGCGCGGCAAGCATGGTGAAAGCGCAATAGGCCCCGGTGATGAAATCCCACGCGGGCAGCACCTGATTGACCGGCGGGGCGGTTTGCGCGTCCCAATCTTCCGGCCCGCACATCAGCGGATAACCCGAA
>PHEM01000540.1 GCA_002842935.1 Alphaproteobacteria bacterium HGW-Alphaproteobacteria-13
GGCCGATTGGTCGGCTGGAACTGGCACGGCGCGCAGGATGGCGATGCCCCTGCGAGCGGAACCGTCCGTCTGGCAGGCAATGTGCAATTGGGCAGCCCGCGCAGCGCGGCGCAGGCCGCGCCGGGGTTCGCGCCGGTCGCTGACAGCACTCTTGGCGAAGAATTTGCGCTCGGCGATAGGATCGGCGGCTTTATTGAAGTCGATGCGGTGGCGATGCTGTATGCAGGCACGCAATGTTTTTTCCGGTGAGGCGCATTACTCTGAAGGCGCGATCGGGCTGGCCGCACCGCTCTTGTTGGGCCGCATCAGGAAAGCGAGCGGCGCCGCGGCCAGCGTGATCCACATCATCAGCCAGAAATCGTCGACATAAGCAATCATCGCCGCCTGCCGGTTCACCTCGGTATCGATCAGGCTCATCGCGATGTCGCCCAGAGCCTGAAATTGATCGGTAGTCGAAAAATCGACGACATTTCCGGTCGCGGCGGTGACATGGCTGCCAAGTTCCTCATGCGTGGTCTGGATATTGCGCGCCAACAGCACTGTCATCCACGAAATCCCAGCCGAAGCGCCAAGCGACCGTGTCAGGTTAAGGAGGCTCGATCCATCGGTGCGCAGCACGGGGCTAAGCGTAGCGAATGCGCTGACTTGCAGCGGGATGAAGACAAGGCCCAAACCAAGACCCTGCAAAAGGCCACTGATGATAATATGCCCCTCATCCACCGCCAGCGACCAATGCGCCATCTGCCACAGCGAGAGCGCGGATATCAAAAAGCCGCAGGCCACCACCGCCCGTGCGTCGATTCCGCGCCGCATCAGCACGCCAGACAGCTGCATCGAAATGAGGATGCCCACCCCGCGCGGCATCAGCACGATTCCGGTGTCGATCACCCCGTAACCGAACAGATTTTGCAGCATTGGCGGCATCAGCGCCATGACCGCAAACATCACGATCCCGATCACGACCATGAAAAACAGCGCGATAACAAAATTACGGTCGGCGAACAGCGTGCGCTCGAACATCGGATTGGGCGCTTCGGCGAAGTGGACAATCGCCATCCACGTCGCCGACAGGGTGATCACCAGATAGACCCATATTTCGCCCGACGCGAGCCAATCGGCCTGCGTACCGCGATCGAGCATCAGCTGGAACGCGGCGAGCGCCGCCGCCATGAGCAGAAGGACCACCATTCGCACCCATACTTTCATGCTCGTTCCCATCCGGCTTCGCCTCCTTACTCAACCATTCCCCCGGGATATTAGGATTATCCATCGCGAGGGGAGGTGGGGCAATAGGCAGCCGTGCGCGTCCGGGAAGGATTCCGAGCAGTCCATGCGGAAACCGAGTGTAAATGAAGCCGGTTTGCGTAATGAATCTATAAGCTGTTGGAGGCAGGAGAGGTAAAAAACTTGAAGATACTGATCGTTGACGATGATCCCGAGATAACCACGCTTCTTTCACTTATCATGAAGCATGTCGGGTATACGAGTATCGAGTGCAACGATGCCACCCTG
>PHEM01000079.1 GCA_002842935.1 Alphaproteobacteria bacterium HGW-Alphaproteobacteria-13
ATCAAAACCAGTCGGCCGACTAAATCCCCGGGATGAAGGGGTCCTTTTTGCACGCCGATCACCCCACGAAGGGGGTGCCTATTGCACGCTGATCCTCAGCCATAGCTGCTGACGGCGTCGTCCTTGCCGCTTTCTCCTGGGTAAAGCTGAAAAGCGATCCAATGATAGTCATCTACGCGGCGATCGGCATCGTTCTGGTCTTTGCAGGTGAACATCTCTTCCTGCAGCGAAGGGAACAGAACGAAGGCGAACCGAGTTAGAAAGGGAACCTGCAAACCGGAGATAGAACTATATCGCTTGCGATAGTCATAGGTATTGTCTTGTTCCTAGCGGCTCTGTGGCTGCACCTTGGCATGATCCGCCTGGCAAGGCGGGCCGTCCAGCCTACCTCGGTTAATTCTCTGCGACTGAGCCTCGCCTATCTCGTCGTGCTGGCCAGTCATCTGCTTGTGACCGGTCTTTTCGCCCTCGGCTTCGCGGGTGCTGCGAGAATGGGCCTCGGCGGTTTCGACAAGGAGCCTGCCATGAGTGCGATGGACCTCTTCTATTTCTCGCTCATCAACATCACGACGCTCGGTCTCGGAGATATCTATCCGACCGGGCATCTGAGCGCTCTGGCGGGGATCGAGTCGCTGACCGGATTCCTTCTGATCAGCTGCACCGCGCAATTCGTGTTCTCGACAATGAAAAAACAGGAGGCCTAGGATGGATCACGCGGAACACAAAAAGGAGGGCGGAGGCGGCAGCAATTACTGGCGCTTCATGGCGATGGTCGCAACGTCGACCGTCATCATGTTTTTCCTCATGTACGCGAACACCTATGATGCCGATCATTTCTTCTGGAGCGAAACACGCTTCTGGATGATGTTTGTTATGGGCGCGATGATGATGGTGGTCATGCTTCTCTTTATGTGGGGCATGTACAAAGACCGGAAGAGGAACATGATCATCATCGGAGTGGGCGCACTCGTCTTTACGCTCGCTCTGTGGCTGGTGCGCAGTCAGAGCACGATCGACGATGTGGACTACATGTCGGCCATGATCCCGCACCACTCGATCGCGATCATGACCAGCGAACGTGCGCACCTCCGCGATCCGCGTACCCGTAAATTGGCACACGACATCATCGTCGCGCAGCGGCGTGAAATTGCGCAGATGAAATACCTGATCGCCGATATACGCGAGAATGGCGAACGCACGTCTGAGCGTCTGCCGGAGTGGCTCGAGGCCCCCGCAGCAGCGGTCTCTTCGCCGGCACCACAGGAAGGAGACGTCCAGTGAACAGGATCATTTTCGCGGCCTCCGCGCTGGCGCTCGGTGTTGCGGGCTGCAACCAGAACACCGCCCCGGGCAACGACCGGGAAGCCGAACTCGAACCTCCGGCCAGTCCTGCCGCGATCGAACCCGCTTCAGTCGCGCTCGCCAATGTCGCAACAGCGATCATCAAACCCGAAACAATGACCCCGGCCGACGTCAAGGCGATCGGCGGCACCGATGGCCGCTGCGTCTTCCGGCTCACCGAGGTCGGGTTTCCCAGTTTCATTTACGAGGCCGGGGGCGAGGGGTTCATCAAACTCAACGGCAAGCTCATTCCTTTGCAGGCAGCTGGAAAGGATCGCTTCACCAGCGACAATCTTCTCGTCGCGACACGCGCCGTTGACGAAACAGGCAACGCTGGAATGCAAGCGATGGAAGTGATCGTCGTTCCTCCAGAGGCGAACGACGAGATCGGCTACCGTGGCTATGTCAAATGTCCGGCATAATGTGACTTGTGGCACCGGACGACCCGGGGTGCCCGGTGTTGTTTCCGGAAACAACTGCGGAGATGATGATGGATAGCGACGGGAACGAAACACCGGGCGTTGATGGTCACTGGGATGCGAGCGAGCCCGGACATGCGGAGCTCGTCCAGATGCGCATTCGCATGATCGCGATGGAGAACCTTCTGCTCGCCGTCCTTGCCGGATCGGACCAGGAAACCCGTAGGCGCGTACGAGAGCGGGCGGACGAGATCCGGCCGAGACCAGACGCAGTCGATCATCCGCTCACCGAGTTGGCCCGCGCAGAAATGCTCCGGCTTCTCGAACGGGCGGAGCGTCGTGGAGATGGAAATTAGATATGAGCTACTACTATTCAAAAATACTCGATGGCCCGATCGAAGCGGCACTCGAACGTGTTCGCTCCGCGCTCGGAACCGAAGGATTCGGGATCATCAACGAAATCGATATGTCCAAGACATTGAAGCAAAAGATCGGGGCCGATTTCCGTCCCTACCGAATTCTTGGCGCCTGCAATCCGGCTCTCGCCTACGAAGCACTGCAGATTGAGGATAAGGTTGGCACGATGTTGCCATGCAACGTGATCGTCCAGCAGCTGCCCTCCGGAGAGATCGAAGTTGCTGCCATCAACCCGGTCGCCTCGATGAGTGCGATCGACAACGAAGAACTGAAAAAGGCTGCGAACCAGGTCAAGAATAAGCTTGAAGCGGCAATCGATCGGCTGTGAGCCGAGTTGCTCCTGTCGGCTCCTATCGACCGCTGAAAAGTGAAAGCAGGAGTTGCAGCGAACGGCGGCGTTGGATGCTTGGCCGTTCCCCACCAGCATCACTTCTTTTCTATCGAGGTTATCTCGCTTCCTGAGTCGGCCATGCGAAAGCCGAAGGTGACCTCGTCGCCCACCTTGACCTTCATCCGTTCGCTTTCGTCCGCTTCAAAGGCCATCGTCATGGCAGGCCAGTCGACTGCTTCAACCGGGCCGTGATCAATCGTGATCGTTCCGGCCTCATCGTCGATAGCTGTAACGGTGCCTTGCGCATTAGCCATCTGTCCCATCGCCTCGCCCATCTGCCCGCCCATCGGCATGGCGCCGTTCATAGGCATATCCTGGGACGCCATGGGCATATTCTCGCTTTGCTCCGGCTCGCTTTGTTCGCTGCAGGCAGCAAGTGCGAATGGGATGATGGCAATCATCAACCTGGTTGGGGTACGCATTCTTCATCTCCTTTGTCTTTCGTGGGATTAGCTTTCGGCTGCCGCATCAGCAGGTAGGCTGCGGGCAGCAGAAACATTGAGAGCAGCGGCGCGGTGATCATCCCGCCCACCATGGGCGCGGCAATGCGGCTCATGACTTCTGCGCCGACTCCGCTCCCGATGAGGATCGGGAAAAGGCCGGCGAGGATAACCGCCACGGTCATCGCCTTGGGCCGCACGCGCAGCAGGGCCCCTTCTCGGATCGCTTCTCCGACTTCATTGCCGGCGGGGTCTTCGCCACGCCGTTGCAGCGCAGCTTTCAGATAGATGAGCATGACCACGCCAAATTCTGCCGAGACCCCGGCGAGCGCGATAAAACCGACCGCAGTTGCGACGGACTGATTGTAGCCCATCAGATAAAGAAGCCAGAATCCGCCTGTCAGGGCGAACGGCAGCGTTCCCATGATCAGCAGTGCCTCATCGACCCGCCGGAATATAAGATAAAGTAGCAGGAAGATGATCGCGAGCGTTGCGGGCACCACGACCTGCAGCCGCTCGTAGGCGCGCGTAAGGTATTCAAATTGCCCCGCGTAGGACAGGCTGACACCCGGGGGCACTTCGAGTTTGTTCGCTACTGCCTGCTGGAGATCCGCAACCACAGCAGCAAGGTCGCGGCCGCGCACATCGACGTAGACATAGCTGGTCAGACGGCCCTGTTCGCTCTTGAGCATCGGTGGCCCGTCGCTCACGCGCAAAGTCGCTATAGTGCCAAGGGTAATCTGCTGACCCGAAGGCGTGAGCACCGGGAGCGCCCGCAATTCGTCGATGCTGTCGCGGATTTCGCGCGGATAGCGAACATTGATCGGATAGCGCGCCAGCCCCTCGACGGTCCGGGCAACATTTGCACCGCCGATCGCGCCCGAGACGATCTGCTGCACGTCGGCAATGTTGAGGCCATAGCGGGCGGCCGCTGCCCGGTCGATGTCGACATCGACATAGCGCCCGCCCGACAACCGCTCGGCGAGCGCCGAGCTGACACCCGGTATATCTCCGGCGATATCTTCTATTCTCAGCGCTACCCGTTCGATCTCGCCCAGATCCTCGCCGGACACCTTGACGCCGATCGGACTCTTGATGCCGGTAGCCAGCATATCGATCCGGTTGCGGATCGGAGGGACCCAAACGTTGGCCAGACCGGGCACCTGGACCACCCTGTCGAGTTCCTCGACGAGCTTGTCGGGTGTCATTCCGGCACGCCACTCGTCGCGCGGCTTGAAGCGGATGGTGGTCTCGAACATCGTCAGGGGAGCAGGATCGGTCGCCGTGTCCGCCCGCCCCGCCTTTCCGAACACCGTCTCGACTTCCGGCACTGATTTGATCAGCCGGTCCGTTCGCTGGAGGAGCGCGGAGGCTTCCGCCGGAGACAGGCCAGGCAGGGCGCTCGGCATGTAAAGCAGGTCCCCTTCGTCGAGCGGGGGCAGAAATTCGCCGCCGAGCCGGGTGAAAGGTATGGCCGTGGTGAGGAAAATGGCTCCCGCGATGGCAAGTGTCAGCTTCGGTCGTCGCATGACCCAGTCGAGGCCGGGCCGGTAAGCCCGGGTCAGCCCGCGATTGATAAAGTTGCTGTCTTCCGAGGGAATCTTGCCCCGGATCAGCCAGCCCATGAGCACCGGCACCAGCGTGACCGAGAGGATCGCAGCCGCCGCCATCGCATAGGTCTTGGTGAAGGCGAGTGGTGCAAACAGCCGTCCTTCCTGCGCCTGCAGGGTGAAAACGGGAAGGAACGACAGCGTGATAATAAGCAGGCTGAAAAACAGTGCCGGGCCAACTTCCTTGGAGGCATCGGCGATGATGCGCCAGCGCTCCTTGACCGACAGAACGACATCAGGATTTTCCTGCTCCCAGCGTTCCAGATGCTTGTGAGCGTTCTCGATCATCACCACCGCCGCATCGACCATTGCCCCGATGGCGATGGCAATGCCGCCGAGCGACATGATGTTCGCGTTCACGCCCTGAAACCGCATGACTACGAAGGCGGCAAGGACGCCTAACGGCAGGGTCACTATGGCGACGAGAGCCGAGCGCGCGTGCCACAGGAACAGGGCGCACACGAGCGCCACGACGATGAACTCCTCGATGAGCTTGTGTGTCAGGTTCTCGACCGAGGCATCGATCAGCCGTGACCGGTCGTAGGTCGTGACGATTTCGACACCCTGCGGCAGGCTGGCCTGTAGGCTGGCGAGCCTCTGCTCGACTGCTGCGATCGCGCTACGCGCATCGGCGCCCTGGCGCAGGACCACGATCCCGCCGGCAACTTCGCCCTGGCCGTCGAGTTCGGCGATGCCCCGACGCATTTCCGGCCCGACCTGGATCGTCGCGACATCACCGAGCGTGACCGGGACGCCGACACCAACGGTCCTAAGTGGGATCTGCCTGAAGTCGTCAAGCGAAGTAAGATATCCTGACGCCCGAACCATGTATTCGGCTTCGCCCATCTCGACCACCGACCCGCCGGTTTCCTGGTTGGAGGCCTGGATCGCCCTCACAATCTCGGCATGGGTCACCCCGAAGGAGGCCATACGATAGGGATCGAGCACGATCTGGTACTGCCTGACCATGCCCCCGACACTGGCAACTTCGGCAATGCCCGGAATGGTCTTGAGCTCGTATCGCAGGAACCAGTCCTGGAGCGACCTGAGGCCTGAGAGATCATGCCCGCCGGACCGGTCGACAAGCGCGTATTCGTAAATCCAACCTACGCCGGTGGCATCCGGTCCCAATGTGCTGGTCACCCCATCGGGGAGCCGGTTCTGCACCTGGTTGAGATATTCAAGGACGCGCGAACGCGCCCAGTAGAGGTCGGTGCCATCCTCGAAGATGATGTAGACATAGCTGTCGCCGAACATCGAGTAACCGCGCACTGTCTTGGCGCCCGGCACCGACAGCATCGTCGTGGCAAGCGGATAGGTAACCTGGTCCTCTACGATCCGCGGTGCCTGGCCGGGATAGTTGGATCGAACCACCACCTGCACATCTGACAGGTCTGGAATGGCATCCACCGGCGTAGTCCGGACAGCCCAAAGCCCGCCAAGCGTAACGGCAATCGCTGTGAGGACTACGAACAGCCGGTTCGCTATCGACCAGTCGATAAGCCGGCCGATCATTGATCCACCTTCGTGATCGACGCGATGCGTGGTCCGGCCTCGCTCTGCGTAAAGGTGAAGCGAACGTGGTCGCCACGTTTCAGTCCGCGTAGCTGCGCGCTGCCCTCAACGGCGAATGCCATTGTCATTGCCGGCCAATCGAGTCGCGGTACCGGTCCATGCCTAAGCGTGATTGAGCGCTCACCGATCTTCTCGATCGTCCCCGTTGCGCTAAGGGTCGCGTTACCGGCACCTTGAGTGCGCGCGCCGCCGCCACTGCCTGTGTCCCCGCTAGCCGCGTCGACTGGCCGGATATCGAGGCCAGTCAGGCTGGCTTCGGAATCGAGCAGGAATTGCCCGGAAGTTACCACTTCCTCGCCGGGGGCGAGTCCGGCGAGAACCTCGGTCCGACCGTTCGCTTCCCGGCCGATCCGAACCTCCGCCGGCGCAAATCCCCCGGCATCCTGCTTCAGCATGACGATAGTGCGCCGGCCGGTACGGATTACCGCCTCCGACGGGATCAGCAGCGCTTCGCGCCGTTCGGGTAGGAGCGTGACCTGCGCAAACATCCCCGGTTTCAGCCGCCCGCCGGGGTTGGAGAGTTCCGCGCGAACGGTGATCGTCCGGCTCGCAGCCTGCGCGGTCGCCAAGATGGCGACAATACGGCCGCTGAAGCGGTCTTCTGGAAAGGCGGTCAGGCTCGCTTCGATTGGCTGGCCAACCCTCACGGAGCTAGCATGCGCCTCCGGAACATTGGCCTCGAGCCAGATGGGTGAGAACCCGCTGATCTCGGCCAGCGTCTGGCCCGAGGCGACCGTCATTCCCGAGCGCACTCCCAACGCGGTGATTGCACCGCTGATAGGAGCTGTAACCGTAATAGTGGAATGAGGGCGTCCGCTGCGCGCGACCGAAGAAATCAGGGAGTCGGACATGCCCTGCAACCGCATCCGTTCACGCGCTGCCGCAGCAAGTTCGCTGTTCCCGGTGCGGGCCACTGCGAGGTATTCCTCCTGGGCTCCGCCCCATTCGGGAACGAGAATGTCGGCGATAGGGGCACCGCGGGCCACGACATCATCAGGAGCGCGGCCATAAGTGCGTTGAACATATCCCCCCGCACGTGGCTGCACGATGGCGACATCACGGCCGTTATAGGCAAGCACCCCGGTGACCGTGATTTCCGGTTCAAGGACGCCATATTCGGCAGCCGAAGTGCGAATGCCAAAGTTCTGGACCAGTCCCGGATCGATGCGCACACCGGTCGATGCTTCCTCTCCAGCGCATTTGGGCACCAGTTGCATGTCCATGAACGGTGATTTGCCGGGCTCGTTGAAATGCTGACCGGGCACCATCGGATCGTACCAGTACAGCACGTCCTCGCAATCAGCGCTTACGGCAACAGTGGAATCGCCCTGCGTTCCCAGTCGCGCAATTCCGTATCCGGCAGCAAAGGTCGTCAGGACGATAACGCCGGTGACCATCCACGATTTGTGACGCGGGGTGAGCCTGCTCCACGCATTTGTCATTGAACATCCTCCGTGTAAGCCAGGCGGAGCCTCGTGGCGGCTGCCACGGTGGCCTCCTCACGCCTCAGGATTTCGATATCGAGGAGTGCCAACGCCTTGATCGCCGCGATGACGTCGATCAGGTCGGCACGTCCGGCGGCATAGCTGGCAGTTTCGAGGGATACCCTGTCCCTGGCCAATGGCAGCAGTTCCTCGCGTGCCCTCTGCCATTGGCGAAAAGCGCTTCGCCAAACGGCAAGATCGGCTTCGAACCGAGCGTTCAGAGCTCGCATCCGGTCTTCGCGATTGGCGATTGCGGCCTGGGCTTCTGCGTCCGCGGCAGCAATCAGCGGTTGCTGGCGATGCTTGCCGAAGAGGGGAAGCGTTATGCTCCCCATGACAGTGAACATATCGCCGTACTGGCGTTCGCGAACCCCGTAGCTGGCACTCACTCCGAAATCGGGCCGGTTGTCGGACCGGGCGAGATCGACCCTTGCCTGCATCTCGCGTAACTGGGCACCCGCAAGCAGGATCTCTGGATGGTTCGCTAGACTTCGCCGTAATTCTTCGGGATCGATTTCGGCGGAAGGAGGTTCGCCTGCCGCGACCGCATCGGTTTCATCGATATATCGTGCAAGCTGCGCCTGCGCCGCCGCCTCGTCGGCTTCGATGGCAGTTCGTGCGTCCTCGATCTCGAGAACAGCGCGGCGAACCTCGAGACTTTCAGCGGGGCGCGCCGAGCCCGATGAGACCGCGCTGCGGGAGACAGGGACAAGTTCGTAAACCTGATCGAGCGCAGTATCCGCGACCACCAGCCTACGCTGGGCATAGGCCAGCCGAACCCAGGATTCGCCTGCCCCCAGTCGCGCCAGATATCGGGTACGGGCAAGTTCGGCGCTGGCAGTTTCGATATCGGCAGTGGCGATACCGGCCCTTGCGCGCCTCTCCGCAAGATTGGGTATCTGTTGTTCGATCCCGACCTCGAGCATGGTCATCATTGTCGGGTCCAGGAGATCGGGGCCGGTAACGGGAAGATTGCGGATGCCCGCGCGCAGTGTCGGATCGGGCAGTTCGTCGGCAGCATCGGCGGCGCTGCGACGCGCATCGAGTTGCAGTTCGCGCGATCTTACTTGCGGCTGTCCCAGAACAGCGCCGCGCAAGGCTTCGTCGTAGCTGACCGGCCGGGCCAATACCGGCGACATGCCCGACATCAAAGCCCCGCAGAATGCGAGGAAATACCTCATGTCTGAATTCCTGGCTCGCCGTTAGCGGCCCTGCCGCCACGGCTTCGCACTCCAGGCCAGCACGAAGCTTTGCTGGAGTCGGGGAGCACGGGCAGCGCCCGCACTAGCGAAGATCAGGAAATTGTTTCTGGAGGGGGTGGTTCAGGTGCGGACGACGAACCCGGGAGCCAGTCCTTGCCCGATGCCTGGTAGAGAGGCCGATGGAACTGAAGAGCGACCGAACCGGCCGTTGTATCCGACATGAACAGCGGGGGGATGCAGTTCATCGCGACAAGGCAGTCGAGCGTCTTGTTCTTGCAAGGCCCGCTGTCATCGGGAACCTGATCCTGCATGCTCATCTGACCGGGAGCCGATTGGTGCATTTCCGCGCAATCCATTTCGGCCACCTGGAGTTGCGGGACTGCAGCCGCATGCGCGGCGACCTGCACGAACAGGCCGAAGCTCATGCACAATACGGCAAAGGCGCGCAGGATGGTCACCAGGCTTCGATACCCGTAGCCGCGAATGCGATCAAGCTGGCATACCTATTGCCAGCCTTTTGTTCGTCGTGCTCTCATGATCGTTTTCTAAATACGCACCAGACAAAAGCCTGTCTGTCGCCCCACGGGGTAACGTGCTCTTCGCGCCAGTCCTCCAGCAATTCAAAGCTGTCGCCGAGTTCCGCCTGCAAACCTTCCGCGTCGTAGCGTACGACAGGCAGACCGCTGCATTTTTCCGGACCGTCAGGGGCAAAGGTTGCCATGATGACCAATCCTCCCGGTAAGAGACCCTGCGCAAGTGCAGCCTTGTATGCTGAGCGCTGGGCCGGCTCCGTCAGAAAATGAAAAACAGCCCGATCATGCCAGACGTCATAGCTGCGGGGTGGCGTCCACTGCGTGATATCCGCACGAATCCACACGATCTGTTCGCCACGATCACCCAGTCGCAAACGGGCCGCATCAAGTGACGACTGCGCTAGATCGAGTACAGAAAGATCCTCCCAGCCACGGTCAAGCAGATGGTCGACAAGCGAAGACGCTCCTCCACCTACGTCAATGAGTGCATCCGTGGGCCGCGCACCGAAGCGATCAAGGGCTGCGAGAGACAGTGTGGGCTTCTCCTGATACCAGCTAACCCCATTGCTACCTTTTTGCCGGTAGACCCGGTTCCAATGTGCCTCCATGTCGCTGCTCACCGTTCACCCTCCTCGCCGACGGACTAGCAAATAGGGCAACTCAAGCGAACCGAATGAGCGCGGCCTCACTCGCGCTATCCTTGCTGTCCGAGAGCTTCAATTATCAGACAGTCTTCAATAGAGCCTTGCTCACATTTCGACAGCAATCGGGCGAGTTCGTTGCGAAGCGACGAAAGCTCCGCGATCTTGCGGTCAACGTCGGCAAGATGCGCACGAGCCAACTCGTCTACTGCGACGCACGATCGGGAGCGGTCGTCTGCTAAATCCAGTAGCTCACGCACCTACGCCATCGAGAATCCCAGATCGCGCGCGGCACGGATGAATTTGAGCAATGCCAGATCATTCTTTCCGTAGTCGCGATAGTTGCTCGCAGTGCGAGCCGGCCGCTTTAGAATGCCCTCGCGTTCGTAGAAGCGAATTGTCTCCGCACTCACGCCCGTTGCGCGAGCAAGTTCTCCGATCCTCATCGTGTTGGTCCTGACCGTCGCCCTCTTGACCTTGTAGTTCCTACAAGGTTCATAGTGTGCAATCAATCAACGGAGACGACAGCGACCGGCATCGGCCATCCCATTCGTTCCGTCGTAATTAGAGGGTTCAAATGGCTGATGACTGCTGCTCGAAGAAGAGCGAAGCGATCGCTGAGATGGCGACAAAACGGGATCAGCGTCGCGTTCTCATTATTGTAATGGCGATCAATTTCGCGATGTTCATCGTCGAGTTTTCAGGTGGGGTGGTCGCGCTGGTGACACGCCTCGAAGAGGAGACCCGGATCGGCAAAGGCGGGACCCTGGCGGCGCAGCTGTCGCGGCTCGACCTGATCGTGCTCGACGAGCTCGGT
>PHEM01000080.1 GCA_002842935.1 Alphaproteobacteria bacterium HGW-Alphaproteobacteria-13
CGCGTCCGACAAATCCCCGCGACCCATAACTGCTCCGCAAAAAGCAGCCTTGAATCAGAACCCCACCCGCTTGGGAATCCCTTTTGTCAACACAGCCTAATGTACCTGATTGCCGGGTTTCGGACTCCAAGTTTGGCGGAAGTCAGACGGCCAAGGCATATTAATTTTCCTGCGCTCACCGTTTTGTCAGTCGGTAATTCTTGCCCGGCCTTACAAAGCGGGTACGGCTTGCTCCTACTATGCCTCAATCCAGCAGCGCCATTCTGATAACCTTGATTTTCGCTGCTGGTCTGGCGGGATTCGCCACAGACAGACTGCGGCATGATCTGGTCGCGCTTTTGATGCTCGCTGCCTGCCTGGTGCTCGGTCTGGTGTCTGCAGATCAGGCATTCACTGGCTTCGCCGATCCGGTCGTCATGACGGTAGCGGCGGTGATGATTGTCAGCGCAGCCATCTCCCGATCAGGAATGCTGGCACATGCCTTGCGACCGTTTCGCCGCTGGATGCGCGCCGAGATGGGCATTGCGATCGTCTATTCGGCGCTTTGCGGGGTCGCATCCGCTTTCATGAACAATGTCGGCGCCCTCGCCCTCTTGCTTCCCGCGGCGCTGGCCACATGCCGCTCTGCCAAGGTATCTCCAAGTCGAATCCTGATGCCAATGGCCTTCTCGTCACTGCTTGGCGGCCTGGTGACACTTATCGGCACGCCGCCCAATGTGATTCTGGCCGAACTGCGCAACGACTTCGGAAAACCCGCGTTCGGCATGTTCGATTTTGCCTACGTCGGATTGCCGCTGGCGCTGTCAGGCATTGTGCTCACCATCTTGCTCGTTCGGTTCCTGCCGTCTCACGCTGCCAGTGAGGGCGAGCCGCTTAAATTCAGGATAGCCGACTACCTCTTCGAATTACGTGTGCCCGAGAATGCTTCGCGCTCGCTTACGGTCGAAACGCTGGCTGCGATCGGCACTGGTGAGGATCGTCTTGCTGTTCATGCAATCGATCGCGGTGGCGTGCTGGTGACTGCGCCGCGCCTGAGCCGTCCACTGCTGGTGGGTGACGTCATTCAGGTGGAAGGCCGCGCACCGGTTGTGGAGACCGCGCTTGAACGCCTAGGGCTGGAACTCGCGACTGATGCAGAGGACGATCTTCTGGAAGGATCGTTTGTCGAATGCGTCGTCACCGATCGCAGCAGTCTTATCGAGAACGCCGAGGTGACTTCCTTGCTGGGTCATGCCGGCGCATCGCTCGTCGCAATCAGCCGACGAGGAAAGAACATAGCCAATGGCCTGTCCGCCATGCGACTTCAGGCCGGCGATGTCGTTCTCTTGCAGATGGCCCCGGAGAGGACAACTAATCTCGCGCAAGAGTTCGACCTTTTGCCGCTGGCGGTGCGGCCATTGAATCTGCGCGTTGTGGCGAAGGATTGGCTCCCGGTAGCCGCCCTTCTGGGTGCAATTCTCGCGGCCTCGGCAGGTGTTGTCAGCCTTGCTGTCGCACTCATGCTCGCTGTGACAGCCCTGGGATTGTCTGGCCGCCTGAGGGGGGCAGTCTATCATGATATCGACTGGCCGATCATCATCCTACTGGCGGCTCTTATTCCCGTGGCACAGGCATTCGCCGCCAGCGGCGCGGGTGAGACCATCGCGGGAATGATCAGCGCGGCAGGGAGTGGGCAGCCGGGATGGATGATGATTGGAATCGCGCTTGGCCTCACAATGGCCGTAACGCCTTTCCTCAACAATGCCGCTGCGGTGCTGATCATGGGACCGATTGCCGCGCAGACGGGGATTGATACCGGGGTGCCGGTCGATGCCATGCTCATGGCCGTGGCCATCGGCGCCTCGTGCGATTTCCTGACCCCAATCGGCCATCAGTCCAACACACTTGTGTGGGGGCCAGGGGGCTATCACTTTTCGGATTACGCCCGCGTCGGTACGCCGCTCACGCTTCTCGTCCTTGTGTTCGGGACATTTCTGATCACGTCGGTCTGGGGGTAAGGCACAGATGACCCAAACAACGCCCAGTCCCTTCGACGTTGCTGCAACCCTCGTTTTGCTTGCGGCGGCTCTTGGATATGTCAATCACCGGCTGCTCAAACTGCCATCGGCCGTGGGTATGACCCTCATGGGCGCACTCGCCTCGCTGGCCATCATCGCGGCGGGAGCCGCTTTCCCATCATGGGGCTTCGCGCCGATGGTCGAACGGTTCCTGACCGGGATCGATTTTCACGCCACCTTGATGGAAGGCATGTTGTCGTTCCTGTTGTTTGCAGGTGCGCTCCACGTTGATTGGACCCACATGCGTGCCAATCGCGCCGTGATTTTTGCGCTTGCGACATTCGGCGTCCTGCTCTCGACCGCTATTGTCGGCGTCGGCACATGGTGGATTGCGGGAGCGATGGGACTGCAAATTCCGCTGCCTTGGGCCTTGGTTTTCGGCGCTTTGATCAGCCCAACTGATCCCGTCGCCGTCATGGCCATCCTCAAGCGGGCAGCCGTTCCACCATCGCTTCAGGCCACGGTTGCGGGCGAGAGCCTGTTCAATGACGGGGTTGGTGTCGTCATTTTCGGCATATTGGTCGCGGTAGCGACAGGAAGCGAAGAGTTTACTTGGGTACATTCTGCAAGCGATTTTTCCCGGGAAGCTCTGGGCGGTGCCGCATTCGGATTGGTGGCGGGCTGGCTCGCCTTCCGCGCAATGCGTTCTATTGACGACTACAATGTCGAAGTGATGATCAGCCTTGCAGTGGTCATGGCGGGTTACAGCATGGCTCACGCACTTCATGTCAGCGGGCCGGTCGCCATGGCGGTGGCCGGGCTGTTCATTGGTAATGCCGGGGTCGCGCAGGCGATGAGCGATGTTACGCAGGACTATCTGATCAAATTCTGGGAACTGATTGATGAAATCCTCAATGCTGTCCTGTTCCTGCTGATCGGGCTGGAGGTTATCCTGATAGCTCGCCAACCGGACCTACTAGTCTTCGGCGCAGTGGCTATACCGCTGGCGTTGACCGCTCGCTGGCTGTCGGTTTTCGCTCCGCTAATCCTGCTTCGGCGCTGGATCGATCTCGGTACACTTGCAATGCCGACGCTGGTCTGGGGTGGCCTGCGTGGCGGGATTTCGATCGCGCTTGCGTTGTCGCTGCCGGACGGGCCGTATCGTACACCGATTGTCCGCCGTCAGCACCAATGGCACAGATTTGAGGTTGTGATTTAAGGAGGATCTGGGCTTCGTCGTAGTGACGAAGGAACGAAGATGAAGCCCAGATCCTCCAATGTAAAATCGCCCGCCAAGGCCCCAGCAGAGCGGGTAGTGAAGGACATCCGCCGACAGACCCGGCGCCACTTTTCGGCCGAGGACAAGATCCGTATCGTGCTGGATGGCCTGCGCGGGGAAGACAGCATCGCCGAGCTATGCCGCAAGGAAGGCATTGCCCAGAGCCTGTATTACACCTGGTCGAAGGAGTTTATGGAAGCCGGCAAGCGCCGCCTGGCCGGCGACACCGCCCGTGCCGCGACCACCGGAGAGGTCCAGGACCTGCGCCGCGAAGCCCGGGCCCTGAAGGAATGCGTGGCCGATCTGACACTGGAAAACCGTCTGCTCAAAAAAAGCATGGTCGCGGATGGGGGCAACGACGAATGAGATATCCCGCATCCGAGAAGCTCGAGATCATCAGAACCGTCGAGCAGTCGCACCTGTCGGCCAAGCGCACGCTGGACCAACTCGGCATCCCTCGTCGGACATTCTACCGCTGGTATGATCGCTACCTCGAAGGCGGGCCGGAGGCGTTGGAAGATCGGCCATCGGCGCCGAGCCGGGTGTGGAACCGCATCCCGGCGGGCATCCACGACCAGATCATCGAGCTGGCGCTGGAACAGTCTGAGCTGAGCCCCCGGGAACTGGCCGTGCGCTTCACCGATGGGCAGCGCTACTTCGTGTCGGAATCCACGGTTTACCGCCTGTTGAAGGCCCACGACCTGATCACCAGCCCGGCCTATGTCGTGATCAAGGCTGCCGATCAGTTCCACACGAAAACCACGCGGCCGAACGAGATGTGGCAGACCGACTTCACCTACTTCAAGATCATCGGGTGGGGCTGGATGTATCTGTCGACCGTGCTCGACGACTTCTCGCGCTACATCATCGCCTGGAAGCTGTGCACCAACATGCGAGCCGAGGACGTCACCGACACGCTGGACCTCGCCCTGGCGGCTTCTGGTTGCGACAGCGCCACGGTGCTGCACAAACCCCGGCTACTCAGCGATAATGGCCCCAGCTACATCGCGGGTGAGCTGGCGGAATACATCGAGGCCCGGAAGATGAGCCATGTCCGCGGCGCCCCGTGTCATCCCCAAACCCAGGGCAAGATCGAGCGCTGGCACCAGACCCTGAAAAACCGCATCTTGCTGGAAAACTACTTCCTGCCCGGCGACCTCGAAGCCCACATCGAGGCCTTCGTCGAGCACTACAATCACCAGCGATACCACGAGAGCCTGGCCAACGTGACGCCTGCCGACGCCTACTTCGGCAGGGCTCCGGCAATCATCAAACTGCGCGAAAGGATCAAGCAACAGACCATCGAACATCGGCGCTTGCAGCACCGCAAGTTCGCCGCCTAACATCAACCCCCTGACGAGGTCCGCACTCCGCTAATCTACGCCGCGAGTTGTGCCGAATGTTCTGACGACGGACAATCCAAGGTGGCAGCATTGGCGGACTGATAGGGCGGCTTCGCCAGCGGAAAGGGTATCTGGGGAAGGAAAATACGTGACAGAAGAACGTACTGCCAGGGGGTCACGATTGGCCATTTTGCGGGACAATTTAGCAAAATCATTTACCGCTTTTCGTGCCGAGATCGATAAGACGGGGTTGTTTCCAGATCTGAAAGGTGACGTCGGCAAGGCGCTTCGCAAATCCGTTTGGGACGAAGGTCAGGTCACGAAATCCTATATGCTGATGTGCGGCCTCTCGGCTGGCATCGCTGCCCTCGGCCTGCTTCAGTCTTCGACCGCCGTCGTAATCGGTGCGATGTTGATTTCGCCACTGATGGGGCCAATCGCCTCTCTGGGCTTCGGCTTCGCTTCGTTCGACGGCCATCAGATACGGAATTCGATTAAGGTCATTGCGATGGGTGCCGCCATCGGCATCATGACCGGTGTTCTGTTGACGTGGCTCAGTCCGATCCGCAATGCGACGCCAGAAATCATCGCCCGCACTGAACCGACATTGCTCGATCTTGCCGTGGCAGTATTCTCCGGCATTGCCGGTGCCTATGCCACCGTCCAGCAGAAGGGTGCGACAGCGATTGGGGTGGCCATCGCGACCGCGCTCATGCCTCCGCTGGCAACGGTCGGTTATGGCCTTGGTGTGGCTAACATGACCTTTGCGATGGGTGCGTTCCTGCTCTTCCTGACCAATTTGGCGGCCATCGCCTTCTCGTTCGCGCTTGTCGCCCGCTTGAGCGGTGCCGCCCGCCCTATTGCCAATGTCGAAATAGCGCCACGTTACGTCATGGCTGGTCTGGCTGCCTTTGCGGCCTTGGCAACACCTCTTGGCGTCACACTGTATCGGGTGACCACCGAGGCCAAAGCGCAAGCGACCGTGAGGCGATTATTGGCCCAGGAGTTGAAGCTCAGGCCGGTGAATATCGCCCAGTTGGAAGTCAAGTGGCCACTACGCGGCACCCCAACGATCGACGCTGTCGTAGTGTCCCCGCAATACACCAACGGTGCTGAGGACAGGTTGTTGGCCAAGCTCGAAGCAGAGTGGGGCGAGCGCCCCAGTCTAAACCTGCAACAAGTGGTTGCGGCAGATGTGCAATCACAGACGCGAGCCATTGTCGATGCTGCCGTCGAGACCTCGGCAGCCGGAATTGCTCGTGATGTGCCGCCCCTGGTGGCGATACGCGCAGCAATTGGTCTGCCCACCCAGGCGCTATGGGTTAATCGTGCCGAACGGACTGTTCAGGTTGTGCCATTCGCCGCAGAAGGATGGATCCTGGGCGATTATCGCAACGCCGAGAGAGCCGCCTCTGCAGCAGGCGGGGGATGGAATGTCCGTGTCATACCGCCGGTCGAACCACGGCTATTCGTATCGATCGAAATAGCAGACGGCACACCGCAACGAAGCCCGGCTCTGGATGACGCCATATGGGCGATCGAAAGATGGGGCGTGCAGGGATTTGTGGTCGCGGGAGTTACCGAAGGAAACGTATCTGACGAGAATAACACGGCAGCCCTCGCACTGGCGGAATTCGTCGTCGGCGAGCTCGCAAAGACAGACATTCGTGCAGGCGCGGCAGTGCTGTCGCAGGACGGTTTGCAGCGTATTCCACGCGGCGGATCGGGAGTCGAAATTGGAGTGGTCACAAGACCAAGACGAGGAGATGCGTTGCCGTAGTCAAAGCCGCTGAAAATGGTCTAAGCAGATGTTGCGGTAGTGATGGCTATTTGGTCCCCAATCGAGAACAAACAGGGCTAATGCTGGCCTCTACCATCCCGGTTTGCCAGCCATTTGATGTCGCTCGAATGCCGCTTTTGGCGCCCAATCCCGCAGGAAACCGACAAAAATCAAGACTGCGTTTAACGTGTGGCACCCGGTACATCGGCGCAGTTGGAAACCGGCTTGACCGGCACACCATACTCAGTCATGAATGGCCTTACACGGCAGCAGCAAACGGATCTTTTGGGAATTGGGCCAAGGAAGGTTGCACTGTGAAAGGTGTCAGGCTTTGCGCAAACGGCTTTGAAGTTCATGGCGAAGACCCATTGGCCAGCCTGTTGGCTTTCCTCGACAGCATACTTCGCGGCACCGGCCAGGTGATGTTCCAGAACAACAGCTATACCGGGCTGCTGTTCCTGATCGGGATCGCGTATAATTCATGGCTGTTCGCACTGGCCGTCACTTTGGGAACAGCCGTCAGTACGCTTACCGCCATGGCGATGGGTGCGGATCGTATTTTGGTGCGATCGGGTATGTTCGGCTTTAACGGCGGGCTTGTCGGCATTGCGCTGCTTTATTTTCTGCAGCCCGTGCCGCTCACCTGGGCTTGCCTCATTCTGGCCGCTGCGTGCTCTACAATCGTCATGGGCGCTATGCTGGCCGCATTCGACATGTGGAAGCTGCCGGCACTCACAGCGCCATTCGTGTTCGTCTCTTTGTGCTTTTTTCTGGCAACGGCACGCTTCGGCCGCATGGAGCTGACTGGCCTGTTACCAACGGCGGGCTTGCCGAAAACGGCGGTTGTCGAAGGCGTGGTGGACGCTTCAACCATAGCCCAGGGGCTGCTCAACGGAATTGGCCAGGTCTTCTTCCAGGAAAATCTCGTGACAGGAGCGCTGTTCGCAGCGGGGCTCCTGATCGCTTCGCGCGTCGCCTTTGCAGCGGCGCTCGCCGGCTCGCTTGGAGGACTGCTCGTCGCATGGGGGATGGGAGCGGCAGAGCCGGCGATCCGTGCCGGCGCATTCGGATTTAACAGCGTTTTGGTCGGCATCGCACTGAGCAGTGTGTTCCTCGCGCCGAACCGGACTGCGATTGGCTATGCCACGTTCGGCGTGGTCGTCACGCCCTTCGTCGTGGCGGCGCTCGCCGCGGCCCTGGAGCCGCTGGGGCTGCCCGCGCTGACGCTACCCTTCGTCCTCGTCACCTGGGTCTTTGTGCTGGCGTGTCGGCAGTTCGAGAGATTTCGAGGCGACCAGGAGGCGAGCGCGTGAACCACTGTCGATGCAAGCATCGACTGCATGGATCAACAATGGTTCGCCATGGCGTGAGTCGGAGATAGCGGATGCTCGACGATATTTTTGCGCGCAACAAGGCTTGGTCGAAGAAACGACTCAGGAAAAATGTCGATTATTTCGAATGCCTGTCTGTTTCCCAGAATCCTGACTATCTTTGGATTGGATGTTCCGACAGCCGCGTGCCCGCCAATGTCATTACCGGACTGGAACCCGGCGACATTTTTGTGCACTGCAATGTGGCCAACCTCATTCATCCCACCGATTTGAACATGTTATCGGTCGTGGAATTCGCCGTGCAGCAGCTGCGGGTGAAGCATATCATTATATGCGGGCACCATGGCTGCGGCGGAGTTCGTGCCGCCGTCAGCGGCAAGCGACTGGGATCGATCGATCATTGGCTTCAACCGATACGAGAGGTAGCTGATGCGCATTTTGCGGACCATGGACGTGGCGATTGGGAGAATCTGGATCTGGATCGACTTTGTGAAAGCTCAGTCGTCGAGCAGGTTCGGCGGTTGGCGCGTACGCCAATCCTGCAAGATGCCTGGGACTCTGGCGTTGAAATCGCCATCCACGGCTGGGTCTATGGACTGAAAGATGGGCTGCTTTCGGATCTCAACTGCACAAGAACGGGGCGGCTCAACAGGATGGTAAAACCCGCAGCGGGGACGGAGTGAACATGTGGCGTCTGAACATCGCTTTCTTCAGATACCCTCGCCAGCGGTCCCAACCCGGAAAATCGGGACGGAAGATGTTCACCAACCTCAGCCTTTCAGGATATGGGCCTTACTCTCATATCTTGCGGTCAGGATTATAGGATAAATGCCGTTCATGAGCATGATTTTGCAGGTTGACGCCTGGAAGCTCGGACTGATTTTTTTCGTGTTGATGTTAGCAGCTGGGTGGGCCGGCACGCGAGTGCGTGCAATCGCCGTTAAAAAGCAGCAGAATGAAAACACGCGAATTGCGGATGCCAGCATCGCATTATTCGCGCTCCTGCTGGCCTTCTCGTTTTCCGGCGCGGCAGAGCGCTACGAAAACCGCAAGGAGTACCTCCTCGACGAAGCCATCGCGATCGGGGATTTTGCGGCAACGACCTCTATGCTCGAAAATCCGGAGAGGGATCAGATCCGGCAGGAACTGGTAGGATATGTCAAGGAGCGCCTCGCATTTGGGAAGGTCCGGATAGAAGCTCCAGAGATGCAGGCGCTGACGGCCCGCAGCCGCGAGAGGCAGGAGCATATACAATCCATATTGCACCGTGTGTTTGCCGAGAAGAAATCCTCGACGCTGCATACGCCGCTGATGAACGGGTTCAACGGAATGACAATGACCCATGACAAGGCGTTGTACGGCAGCAGGAACCAGATTTCTGACACCATCATCGTGCTGCTCATTACGTTTGGATTGATAAGCGCATTTATGACCGGCAGGTTTGGCGGAAGTAGTGATGAATCGTCATTGACGTCATCCATTGTCCGCCGTCAGCGCCAATGGCACAGATTTGAGGTTGTGATTTAAGGAGGATTTGGGCTTCGTCGTAGTGACGAAGGAACGAAGATGAAGCCCAAATCCTCCTTGAAAAAATCGGCGCCGAAGGCCCCAGCTGAGCGGGTGGTGAAGGACATACGGCGTGCGACGCGCCGGCACTTCTCTGCAGAGGACAAAATCAGGATCGTGCTGGAGGGGCTGCGCGGCGAAGACAGCATCGCCGAGCTGTGCCGCAAGGAAGGCATCGCCCAGAGCCTGTATTACACCTGGTCGAAGGAGTTCATGGAAGCGGGCAAGCGTCGTCTGGCCGGCGATACCGCCCGAGCTGCGACCACCGGCGAGGTGCACGACCTGCGCCGCGAAACCCGTGCCCTGAAGGAATGCGTGGCCGACCTGACGCTGGAAAACCGTCTGCTCAAAAAAAGCATGATCGCGGATGGGGGCGACGAAGAATGAGGTATCCCGCATCTGAGAAGCTCGAGATCATCAGGATCGTCGAGCAGTCGCATCTGCCCGCCAAGCGGACGCTGGACCAGCTCGGCATCCCCCGCCGGACCTTCTATCGATGGTATGACCGCTACCTCGAAGGCGGGCCGGAGGCGCTGGAGGATCGGCCATCGGCGCCGAGCCGGGTGTGGAATCGCATCGGCAACGATATCCAGCAGCAGATCGTCGAGATGGCGCTGGACCAGTCCGAGCTATCGCCCCGCGAGTTGGCTGTGCGCTTTACCGACGAGAAGCGCTACTTCGTGTCGGAATCGACGGTTTACCGGCTTCTGAAAGCCCATGACCTGATCACCAGCCCGGCCTTCATCGTGATCAAGGCAGCCGATGCGTTCCACACCAAGACGACGCGGCCGAACGAGATGTGGCAGACCGACTTCACCTACTTCAAAATCATCGGTTGGGGCTGGGTGTATCTGTCGACCGTGCTCGACGACTTCTCCCGCTATGTCATCGCCTGGAAGCTTTGCACCACCATGCGCGCCGGGGACGTCACCGACACGCTGGAACTGGCGCTTGAAGCCTCGGGCTGTTCGTCAGCCAGGGTCGTGCAAAAGCCCAGGCTGCTCAGCGATAATGGTCCGAGCTACATCGCCGAGGAGCTGGCCCAATGGATCGGTGCCAACGGTATGAGCCATGTCCGCGGCGCCCCGATGCATCCCCAGACCCAAGGCAAGATCGAGCGCTGGCACCAGACCCTCAAGAACCGAATCCTGCTGGAAAATTACTTCCTGCCCGGCGATCTGGAGACCCGGATCGAGGCCTTCATCGACCACTATAATCACCGCCGATATCACGAAAGCCTCGGCAATGTGACGCCCGCCGACACCTACTTCGGCAGGGCTGACGCCATCATCAAACAGCGCGAAAGGATCAAACGGAAGACCATCGAACACCGACGCTTGCAGCACCGCAAGCTCGCCGCTTAATATCAACCCCAGGACGAGGCCCGCGCTCCGCTAATCTACGCCGCGATCTGCGCCAAATGTTCTGACGACGGACAGAACATTACAATCACCGCCGCTACCACGAGAGCCTCGACAACGTGACACCCGCCGATACCTACCTCGGCAAGGCACCCGCCATCATCAAACAGCGCGAA
>PHEM01000081.1 GCA_002842935.1 Alphaproteobacteria bacterium HGW-Alphaproteobacteria-13
CACGAGGGTATCGACGGGCTGCTGTTCACGGGATCGGCGCGCACCGGCCTGGCGCTCAACCGCCAGTTCGCGAACCGGCCCGACAAGATCCTCGCGCTCGAAATGGGCGGCAACAATCCCCTCGTCGTCTGGGACACCGCCGATCTGCGCACCGCCGCGATCATCGTCGTCCAGTCGGCCTTCCTCAGCGCCGGGCAGCGATGCAGCAACGCGCGGCGCCTGATCGTCAAGGAGGCGATCGCCGGCCCGCTGCTGGACGAAGTGAAGGCGCTGACGGCCCGGATGATCGTCGATCACCCCCATGCCGACCCCGCGCCCTTCATGGGTCCCGTGATCGACAATGAGGCGGCGGACGGCCTGACCGAGAGCTTCCTAGTGCTGATGTCGAGCGGCGGCCAGGTGATCCGCCACATGACGCGCCCCGTCGCCAGCCTTCCACTGCTGACGCCCGGCATCATCGACGTCACGGCGATGAGCGAACGTCCCGACATCGAATTGTTCGGCCCGCTGCTCCAGGTGATCCGCGTCGACAGTTTCGAGGCGGCGATCGCGGAGGCGAACAACACCGCCTTCGGCCTGTCGGCGGCGCTCGTCGGCGGATCGCCGCAGCTTTACGACCAGTTCTGGGCCAATGCCCGCGCGGGCATCATCAACTGGAACCGCCCGACCAACGGCGCCTCATCCGCCGCGCCGTTCGGCGGCATCGGCCTGTCGGGCAACCACCGCCCCAGCGCCTTTTACGCCGCCGATTACTGCGCCTATCCCGTCGCCAGCGCCGAAAGCGACGCGATGCGCGCCTCGATCGGCATCGGCCTGCGCGACGACGAGGCGCCGAAGCTGATCCGCAAGGGGTTTTTGTAGAGCGCCCGTGCGTTTGCCCGCATAACGCGGCGTCTTCTCACCCCGTCACCCTGAACTTGTTTCAGCATCCATGGCCTGCCCTCGAATGGGTCGCGGCGCAGAAGGAAAGGATCGGCCATGGATGCTGAAACAAGTTCAGCATGACGAATCCGGGGGACGTCCAAAGTTCCGCTTCATCGCGGCCAAAAAAGCCTGTTTTGCCATGTCGCCCGCTTCGGAGCATTAGTCTTTCATGGATAATTATCCCTCTCTCGCGGGCAAGCTGTGGCTGGTCGGCGCCGGACCCGGCGACCCCGACCTCTTGACGCTGCGCGCGGCGCGGCTGCTGGAAAGCGCCGACATCGTCGTCCATGACGGGCTGGTCGGCGCGGGCGTGCTCGCGCTGATCCCCCCGCATGTCGAGCGAATCAGCGTCGCCAAGCAGCGCAGCCGCCACACGATGAAGCAGGAACGCATCAACGAGCTGCTCGTGCGCGAGGCGCGCGCCGGAAAGCAGGTCGTGCGCCTGAAGGGCGGCGATCCGTTCATCTTCGGGCGCGGCGGCGAGGAACTGGACGCGGCGCGCGCGGCGGGCATCGCCTGCGAAGTCGTCCCCGGCATCACCGCCGCCGCCGGATGCGCCGCGCAGGCCGGCCTCCCCCTCACTCACCGCGAGGATGCGAGCGCCGTCAGCTTCGTCGCGGGCCAGTGCAAGGACCTGACCGAACAGGACTGGTCGGGTCTCGCGGGCCATGGCCGCACGCTCGTCATCTATATGGGGCTGGCCACGGCCTCCGCCATCGCCGACAAGCTGATCGCCGAGGGCGTCTCGCCCGGCCTGCCCGTCGCGGTGGTCGAGCGCGGCACCACGCCCGAAGCGCGCGTCCTGCGCAGCCTGCTCGCCGATCTCGGCGATCTCGTCGCGCGCGAGCGGGTCGCCAGCCCGGCGCTCATCATCGTCGGCAAGGTCGCGGCGCGCGCCGATGCGCTCGACTGCCTCGGCACCCCCGGCATCTCCTCTGTCTTGAAGGATATTTCATGCGAATATTGACTGGCAACGACCTGAAAACAGGGGCTGTCATCTGGTGGACCGGCCAGGACTGGTCGCTGCATGTCGAGGACGCCTCCGATGTCGGCGACCATGGCGAGGCGGTGCTGGCACGCGAGGACGGTGCACGCCGCGTCAACGGCGGCTATATCGTCGACGCCGAAGCGACGCCGAAAGGTCCGCGCCCCGCGCATATCAAGGACCGCATCCGCGCGCTCGGCCCGACCGTGCGCCCCGACCTGACATTAAAGCCCGCCGACCCGACGGCCGGCGACTGGGTGATCTGATGCCCTTCACCACTCCCGTTTGTCCTGAGGAGCCATTGAGCTTGTCGAAATGGCGTCTCGAAGGACCCGGCGCAGCGCATGGTCCTTCGAGACGGGGCTTCGACAGGCTCAGCCCCTCCTCAGGACAAACGGCAGTTTTTGACGAGATCCGACATGTATAAATATGACCAATATGACCAGGCGATGGTCGATGCCCGCGTCGAGGAATTCCGCGACCAGACGCGCCGCCGCATCGCGGGCGACATGAACGACGACCAGTTCAAGCCGCTGCGGCTGAAGAACGGTCTCTATCTTCAGCTTCACGCCTATATGCTGCGCGTCGCCATCCCCTATGGCACGCTCAATTCGCAGCAGATGCGCAAGCTGGCCGATATCGCGCGCAAATATGATCGCGGCTACGGCCATTTCACGACGCGCCAGAATCTCCAGTATAACTGGATCAAGCTGGAGGAGGCTCCCGACATCCTCGCCGAACTGGCGACGGTCGAGATGCACGCGATCCAGACCAGCGGCGAAAGCATCCGCAACATCTCCGCCGACCAATATGCGGGCGCCGCTGCCGACGAGATTTGCGACCCGCGCCCCTGGGCCGAACTGTTGCGGCAGGCGACGACCTTTCACCCGGAATTCAGCTACTTGCCGCGCAAGTTCAAGATCGCCGTCATCTCCGCCAAGACCGACCGCGCGGCGCTGCGCTGGCACGACTGCGCGCTGCGCATCGTCCGCAACGAAGCAGGCGAGGAAGGGTTCGAGGTCTATGCGGGCGGCGGCATGGGGCGCACGCCCTTCATCGCCTATCCGATCCGCGACTTCCTGCCCGCCAAGCAGATATTCTCCTATCTGCAGGCGATCCTGCGCGTCTGGAACCTCCATGCGCGGCGCGACAATATCCACAAGCAGCGGATGAAAATCCTCGTCCACGAACTGGGCGAAGAGGAATTCCGGCGGCAGGTCGAGGAAGAGTTCCAGAATTTCCTGGCGCTGGGCACCGACTTTCCGCAGGCGGAATATGATCGCATCGCCGCCTATTTCACGCCGCCGCCGTTCGAGACGGGGCTTTCCGAAGAGATCGACCGCTCCGATCCCGATTTCGCGCTGTGGGTCGACCGCCAGGTCGCGCCGCACAAGGCGCCCGGCTATGCGATCGCCAATATCAGCCTGAAGCCGATCGGCGGCATCGGCGGCGACATCACCGCCGACCAGATGGATGTGGTGGCCGACCTTGCCGAACGCTACAGCTTCGACGACCTGCGCGCCACTCATGTCCAGAACCTCGTCCTGCCGCATGTCCGCAAGGCGGACCTCTACACGGTGTGGCAGGTGCTGCGCGAAGCGGGGCTGGCCGACGCGAACCTCGATCTCGTCACCGACGTCATCGCCTGTCCGGGGCTGGACTATTGCTCGCTCGCCAACGCGCGCTCGATCCCGGTCGCGCAGGAAATCCAGCGGCGTTTCGCCGACATGGACCGGCAACTCGACATCGGCGAGCTGAAGATCAAGATTTCAGGCTGCATCAACGCTTGCGGCCACCATCATGCCGGGCACATCGGCATCCTCGGCGTCGATCGCAAGGGCACGGAGAATTACCAGCTCCTGCTCGGCGGATCGGGCGCGGAGGATACTTCGCAGGCCAAGATCACCGGTCCCGGCTTCGACGAAGCCGGAATCGTCGACGCCGTCGAACGCACGGTCGAACGCTATCGCGACCTGCGCGAGCCGGGCGAGCGTTTCCTCGACACATACCGCCGCGTCGGTCTCGATCCCTTCAAGGAGGCAATTTATGGGTAGCAGCTTCCGTTTCCGCGACGACACCCCGCACGAAGAGCCTGCGGTCACGCTCGACGCCTTCCTGGAACAGGAGGACGCGACGGCCGTGCGGCTGGAGGCGGGCGAGGATGCGCGGCAGCTCATCCCCTATCTGGACCGGCTGCAACTGATCGAGATCAGCTTTCCGCGCTTTCGCGACGGACGCGGCTTTTCCAGCGCGCGCGTCCTGCGCGAGGCGGGTTACAAGGGCGAGCTGCGCGCCGAGGGCGACGTGCTGATCGACCTCATTTTCTTCATGCGGCGCTGCGGCTTCGACAGCATCGTCTCCGAACATTCGCTGAATCCGGTGGACGTCGATGCGGCGCTGAACCGCTATCATCATGTCTATCAGAATGCGACGGACAACGCCGTGCCGATCTGGAAGCTGCGGCATGGCTAGCCGGACCGCGGGCGAGGACCGCATCCGCGACCGGATCGACGTGGCGCCGCGTTTCACGCAGGCCGATGTCATGCGGCTCAACAATCTGTTTCGCGGGCAGGACGCGGCGGAAGCCGTAGCCAGCGTGATGGGCGCGGGGCTGATCGGCGAAACCGCGATCGTCTCCAGCTTCGGCGCCGAAAGCGCGGTGCTGCTGCATCTGGTGACGACGGCTGCGCCCGGCATCCCCGTGCTGTTCCTCGACACCGGCAAGCATTTCCCCGAAACGCTGGCCTACCGCGACGAACTGGCGGCGCGGCTGAAGCTGAACATGGTCAATCTGACGCCCGATGCCGAGGAGCTGGCGGCGAAGGATTCGACGGAACTGCGCTGGTCCTATGATCCCGACGGCTGCTGCGAGATCCGCAAGGTGCGCCCGCTCGAAAAGGCGCTGGCCGATTTCGACGCGTCGATCACGGGCCGCAAGGGCTTCCAGTCCGCGACGCGGCAGGGTCTCGCGCGCTTCGAGCTGGACGGCGACACGGGGCGGCTGAAGTTCAACCCGCTCGCCAACTGGACGCGCGAGCAGCTCGACGCCTATTTCGCCGAGCATGACCTGCCGCGCCATCCGCTGGAGGCGGAAGGCTATCCGTCGATCGGCTGCTCGCCCTGCACATCGAAGGTCCAGCCGGGCGAAGACCCGCGCTCGGGCCGCTGGCGCGGCTGGGACAAGACCGAATGCGGCATCCACAGCGCCGTGACGCCGATCGGCGACGATCCGGCGACGGACCCGGCGTTCTAACCCGTGTCATCCCGGCGAAGGCCGGGATCTCGCCGGTGAGATGTGACGCGAGGGAGAGATCCCGGCCTTCGCCGGGATGACGAATTGTGCCTACTCATAATCCGCATAGGCCATGCTGTCGTCGGCCAGATCGGCGAACTTGGTCGACTTGGCGTCGAAGTGCAGGCGCACCTTGCCGGTCGAGCCGTGACGCGACTTGGCGACGATCAGTTCGGCGAGACCGAACACGCGCTCCATCTCCGCCGCCCATTCCTCGTGCGCGGCGTGGATTTTGACGTCGTCGCCCTCGATCGGCCGCTTGGGTTCGCGCGCGGCGACATAATAATCCTCGCGGAACACGAACAGCACCATGTCGGCGTCCTGTTCGATCGAGCCGGATTCGCGCAGGTCCGACAGTTGCGGGCGCTTGTCCTCGCGGCTTTCGACCTGGCGGCTGAGCTGCGACAGCGCCATCACCGGGACATTCAATTCCTTCGCCAAGGTCTTGAGACCACGCGAGATTTCCGAAATCTCCTGCACGCGATTGTCGCCGCTGCGCGACGAACCCTGCAACAGCTGGAGATAGTCGACGATGATCAGGCCGATGTCGTGCCGCCGCTGAAGCCGCCGCGCGCGCGTGCGCAGGCCGGCGATGGTCAGCCCCGGCGTGTCGTCGATGAACAAAGGCAGCGTCTGAAGCTGCTGCGCCGCGCGCGAGAGTTGCTGGAACTGCTCCTTGCTGATCTTGCCCATGCGCAGCGCCTCGCCCGACACGCCCGACTGTTCGGCCAGCACGCGCGTCGCAAGCTGGTCGGCGGACATTTCGAGGCTGAAGAAAGCGACTTTCGCGCCCATATTCTTTTCGGGCGGCATCCCGTCGTCCGCGTCGCGCCGCCAGCGCTCGGCGGCATTATAGGCGATATTGGTGGCAAGCGAGGTCTTGCCCATGCCCGGACGCCCGGCGAGGATCATCAGGTCGCTGTTGTGCATGCCGCCGATCTTGGCGTTGACGCTGGAAATGCCGGTGGTGATCCCCGACAGGTGGCCGCCCGAATTGAGCGCGCGCTCCGCCGCCTGAAGCGCGGTCAGGCTTGCCTGATTGAAGCTCTTGACCGTTCCCATCTCGGCCTCGCCGCCCGCGACGCGATAGAGCGCGGTCTCGGCTTCCTCGATCTGCGCCTGCGGATCGACGCTCTCGCTGGTGTCGAGCGCATTGTCGACCAGCGTGCGCCCCACCCCGACCAGCTCGCGCAACAGCGCGAGGTCGTAGATCTGCCGCGCGAAGTCGCGCGCGCCGATCAGCCCCGCGCCGCTGCCGGTCAGCTGCGCGAGATAGCCGACGCCGCCGACAGCCTTCATCGCCTCGTCGGCCTCGAAAAAGGGTTTCAGCGTCACGGGCGTGGCGATGCTGTTGCGCTCGATCAGCGCCATCGCCTGCCCGAAGATACGGCCGTGCAGCGGTTCGAAGAAATGCTCCGGCGTCAGTTGCACCGGCAAATCCTCGACGACTCGGTTGTCGATCAGGATCGCGCCCAGAAAGGCGGCCTCCGCCTCGATATTGCGGGGCAATTGGCGGTCGTCGCCGGACGGGACCGGAAGGGGGAACAGGGCGAGTTCGGGCATGGCGGCATCATGCGCTGTCCATCAAAGCGACGCAACGGGCGATAATGCAAAGCGCATTATTGCTGTGGGTGACCTGTGTATAATTTGTCCCGTTCGCGTCGAGCGAAGTCGAGACGCCCATCGTCGTAGCGCCATGTCGATGGGTGTCTCGACTTCGCTCGACACGAACGGACTGAGAGGTTGGCGGCGTTCCGCCCCCTTGCCCTTCGCCGCGCGGCGGGTAGAAGCACGGACAGCATGACCGACGCAGACCCTTCGAAGCAGCGCATCATCTCGGTCGAACTCGACGAGGGTTCGATCGTCTGGCGCAACCCCGATGTGGAGCAGGAACGCCGTGTCGCGATCTTCGATCTGATCGAGGACAATAAATTCGTGCCGCAGCGCGGCCACTCCGACGGCTATGCCGGTCCCTATCGCCTGAAGCTGCGAGTCGAGGATGGACGGCTGATCTTCGAGATCGGCCGCGAGGACGGATCGCCGCTGGAAGCCATCATCCTGGGTCTCGGGCGTTTCCGCCGCCCGATCCGCGACTATTTCGCGATCTGCGACAGCTATTATCAGGCGATCCGCACATCGACGGCGCAGCAGATCGAGACCGTCGACATGGCCCGCCGCGCGCTGCACAATGATGCGGCGGAAATGTTGATGGACCGGCTGGACGGCAAGATCGCGGTCGATTTCGACACCGCGCGGCGCCTGTTCACGCTGATCTGCGTCCTCCACATCAAGGCATAGCGGGGATGGCGGGCGCGGCGCGAAGCGGAGGCAGGGCGAAGGCTCCGCGCGACTGGCGCGGCGCGATCGCGCGCCTTTTTCGGCGTATCGGCGGCCTGTTGCTGCTGATCCTGCTCGCCGCCGCCGTCGCGCTGTGGTGGTCGGCGCGCTGGACGCCCGACCGCGCGCGCTTTCCCATTCAGGGCGTGACGATCGACGCCGGGAACGGCGACGTCCGCTGGGGTTCGATCAAGGCGGCGGGCGCCGATTTCGCCTATGTCGCGGCAACCGCGGGCAGCGGCGGGCTGGACGCGCGCTATGCCGCCAACATGGCCGGCGCGCGCGAGGCGGGTCTTCAGGCCGGGGCGATCCACCGCTATAGCCTGTGCAGCCTCGCCACCGATCAGGCCGCCAATTTCATCCGCCACGTCCCGCGCCGCGCCGACGCCCTGCCCCCCGCCATCTGGCTCGACTTCGACGACCGCTGCCCGGACCGGCCGACGCGCGCGCTGCTGCTGTCGGAACTCGCGACCTTCCTCGCGCAGATCGAAACGCACAGCGGCAAGCGCAGCCTGATCGCCCCCGGTCCCCGCTTCGAGGCGGAATATCGCGTGACGCAGGGAATCGCGCGCACCATCTGGCTGCGGCGCGACTTCTTCGAGCCGGACTATGGCGCGCACCCCTGGACGATGTGGCAGGCGAACGCCCATATCCGCCTGTCGGGCGCGGACGGCCGCGTCGGCTGGAACGTGCTGCGCCCCGAAGGAGGTTGAGCCGATGAGCGATGCGGTCAGCGATGCGGCACGCGGCGCCCTGATCGCCGCCGCCCGCGACGCCGCGACGCGCGCCTATGCCCCCTATTCGGGCTTCCATGTCGGCGCGGCGCTGCTGTTGAAGAATGGCGAGGTGGTGACGGGCGCCAATGTCGAAAACGCCAGCCACGGCCTGACGCTGTGCGCCGAAACCGTCGCCGTCGCGCGGATCGCGAACGAAGGCCGGATTGGCGACCTCGCCGAAATCGCGATCGTCGGCGGCCGCCTGGACGGCGATGCGCTGACCGGCGGCGCGCCTGTCCACCCCTGCGGTCGCTGCCGCCAGATATTGAACGAAGCGGCCGAGCGGTCGCGAACCGACATATGGGTGCATTGCGCATCGGGCGACGGACAGGCAGTGAACAGCTATCGCCTCAGCGAATTGCTGCCGGCGGCTTTCGGACCGAAGGATATGGGTCTGTAACAGACCGCTTGCCTAACGCGCGCCATCCCGACAAGAGACGCCATGGCCATTCTTTCCGACAAATGGATTCGCGAAGCCGCCCGCACGCAGGGCATGATCGAGCCGTTCGTGGAGGCGCAGCGCCGCGACGGCTGCATCAGCTACGGCCTGTCCTCCTATGGCTATGACGCGCGCGTCGCGCCGGAGTTCAAGATCTTCACCAACGTCGACAGCGCCGTTGTCGATCCCAAGGATTTCGCGTCGAACAGCTTCGTCGACCGCGAGACCAACGTCTGCATCATCCCGCCGAACAGCTTCGCGCTGGCGCGGACGGTCGAATATTTCCGCATTCCGCGCGATATATTGGTGATCTGCCTCGGCAAATCGACCTATGCGCGCTGCGGCATCATCGTCAATGTGACGCCGCTGGAGCCGGGCTGGGAGGGGCATGTGACGCTGGAATTTTCCAACACCACGCCCCTGCCCGCGAAAATCTATGCCAACGAGGGCGCGTGCCAGTTCCTGTTTCTGCAAGGCAATGAGCCGTGCGAGACGAGCTACGCCGACCGATCCGGCAAATATATGGGCCAGCAGGGCGTGACGCTGCCGCGGCTTTGATCGCGAATTTCGGCACGGCGCTATTCCCTTGGCAAGCCCTCCGCCCTGCGCTAGCCTCTGCTTGACGTTTACGTAAAGGGAGGGTTTTCCATGGGATCCCGCGATCTCGACATCGTTGTTTACGGCGCGACGGGCTTCACTGGCCGCCTCGTCGCCGAATATTTCGCGCAGCATTACAAGGGACGGAAGGACGCGCCAAAGTGGGCGATGGCGGGGCGCAGCTTCGCCAAGCTGGCCGAAGTGCGCGACCTGATCGGCGCCGGCGAGGAAACGCCGCTGGTGGTCGCCGACGCCAGCGATCCCGCCAGCCTCGACGCGATGGCCGCGAGTACGAAGGTCGTGCTGACCACGGTCGGTCCCTATCAGCTCTATGGCGGGGCGCTGGTGGTGGCCTGCGTCCGCGCGGGTACGGCCTATGCCGACCTGTGCGGCGAGCCAGGCTGGATGCGCGAAATGATCGACGCGCATCACGATGCCGCCAAGGCGTCGGGCGCGCGTATCATCTTCAGCTGCGGCTTCGATTCCATCCCGTTCGACCTGGGCGTGCTGTTCCTTCAGGCCGAGGCCGTGAAGCGTCACGGCAAGCCCGCGCCGCGGGTGAAGGGCCGTGTGCGCGGGATGAGGGGCGGCGCGTCGGGCGGCACGCTCGCCAGCCTCACCGAAACGATGAAGGCGGTCACGATGAACCCTTCGTTGGGGCTGCTGCTCCAGTCGAGCTTCGCGCTGACACCGGGCTTTGAGGGACCGCCGCAGCCGACGGGGCTGATCCCCGAATATGACGCCGCCACCGGCACCTGGACCGCGCCTTTCGTGATGGCGACGATCAACACCAAGAATGTCCATCGCACCAATTTCCTGCTCGGCCATCCGTGGGGCACGGACCTTGTCTATGACGAGATGGTGATGACGACGCCCGGCGAGGCAGGCAAGGCGGTCGCCGAAGCGATGGCGAAGGGAAGCCCTTTCGGCAACGCCAAGCCGCAGCCCGGCGAAGGCCCGAGCAAGGAACAGCGCGACAAGGGCAATTACGACATTCTCTTCATCGGCGAATATCCGGACGGCACGGCCATCCGCGCCTCCGTGCAGGGCGACTGCGATCCCGGCTATGCCTCGACATCGCGGATGATCGCCGAAACCGGCATCGCGCTGCTCACGACCGAAGGCGAAGGCGGCGTCTGGACGCCGGGCGCCTTGCTGGGACAGTCGCTGATCGACCGGCTGTCCACCGAAGCCGAGATCCGGTTCCAGATCGAAGATTAGGCGATGAGCGAAACGACCGCGACCAGCGCGCTCGACGCGCTACTGTCCACGCTCCGCGTCGAGGACGGCGCCGCCACTGCACTCATCGATGAAGGCTGGATGCAGGGCCGCACGGCCTATGGCGGGATCAGTTCCGCCGTGGCGCTGGCCGCGACGATGGCGCTGCATCCGACCGAGACGCCGCTGCGCTATGCGCAGATCAGCTTCGTCGGTCCGGTCGGCGGCGCGTGCACGGTCCGCACGCGCGA
>PHEM01000082.1 GCA_002842935.1 Alphaproteobacteria bacterium HGW-Alphaproteobacteria-13
CCCCGCCACTTTATCCCCCACCATCATTGCCGATATCATTCGCGGACAAATCGGCTTTGATGGCCTACTGCTGACCGATGATATCGACATGGAGGCGCTGGGCGGCACGATCCCCGAACGCGCCGCCCGCGCCCATGCGGCGGGATGCGATATCATCCTCAATTGCTGGGCGAAAATGGCGGACATGGAGGCGATTTGCGCGGCGCTCCCGACCATGCCAGCCACCACCACCGCGCGGCTCGATCGCGCGCTGGCGGGCACGCGGATTGCCCCGGCGATGGCGCCCGGCCATGCCGAATTGCTGGCAAAACGCGATGAATTGCTGGCGCTGACAGGGGCGGCGGCATGAACGACGTGGCCGAACCCTTCATGTTCGCGCAGACCGATACGGCCAAGCCCGATACGGATGCGCTCTATCTCGAACTCGATGGCTGGGAAGGCCCGCTTGACCTGCTGCTCGATCTGGCGCGGCGGCAGCCGGATATCGAAGCCTGGCTTTCGGGGCGGCGGCCATGATCGCCGCCCAGCACTTCGGCAGCATCTCGGGCGGCAAGGATAGTCAGGCTGTCCTCTGCAAGATGGTCGAGCGGATCGAACGCAAGGGGCTGGCGGCGTTCGGCAATCGCGCGCCGCGCTTCCTCTCCGCCGACAACGGCCATGAGAACCCGATCACCCTCGATCACATCGCCTATCTCGACGACTGGCTCTGTCGCCGCGTCGGCCTGCACATCGAGACGGTTTCGGCGAACGACGTGCCCGGTCTCACCGACGCGGCGGCGTTCGCCCGCAAACGCGCGATGCTGCGCGGCGAATGGTCAAAGGAAAAGCGGCGGACCCGCCACAAGGGTATGTGCAACCAGCTCCGGGACGCCTGGCGGGCGGGCACGATCACGAAGGGCGAATGGATCGCCGGGTGCGATTGCCCCGTGCTGGTGTCACCGCCGGTTCCCGATCCTCTGATCGAGCAGGCGCTGGGACTGCTGTATCCGACCGGCATCCCCTTTCTCGACATCGTCATGCTCCACGGCAGGTTTCCGGGGACCAAAACCCGCTTCTGCACCGACGAGACCAAGCTCATCCCGATGATGCACCGCAAGCGTCCGTTGCTCGACGCGGGCGTGTCGATCATCGACTGGATCGGCGAGCGCGCCGACGAAAGCCCGGCGCGGGCGAAGAAGCCGCAGATCCAGTCGAAGCGACATCCCTCTGGCGCGCGGCAGGTTCTCTATCGCCCCATCTTTCGCTGGTCGGCGGCGGACGCCTTCGCGATCTCGGAACGCCACGGCCTCAGGCATAACCCGCTCTACACCATGGGGATGAGCCGTGTCGGCTGCTCGACCTGCATCATGGTGAGGAAGCGCGAACTACGCGCCTGGGCCATGCGCTTCCCCGCCGAGGTCGACCGGGTGCGGCAATGGGAGCGGCTGGTCGGTCTGGTCTCGCGCCGCACCGCCGTCACCGGCACACCGGCATCGCTGCTGCCCGCGCCGACCGTCCCCGGCGATCCCGCCGATCACGGCCGGGCGACCATCGACAGGGCGATCGCATGGTCGCGCACCGGCCGGGGCGGTCGCAACTATGACCTGTTCCTCGATCTGGAACAGCGCGAAGCCGATGAGCACGGCCTGCTCTGCGACAGCGAATATGGGCTTTGCGAATGATGCGCGCGCTCGACCTGTTCAGCGCCGCGGCGGGTGGATGGAGCCTTGGCCTGCACCGTGCCGGATTCACCACCGTGGCAGCCTGCGAGATCATCGAATGGCGCCGCATCCTCTATGCGGAGAATAATCCCCATGTCCGGCTCTACGAAGATGTCCGATCCCTCACGGCAGGGCGACTTGTTTCCGACCTTGGCTTCCTCCCCGACATCATCGTCGGATCGCCGCCGTGCCAGGACATCTCCAGCGCCAACACCAAGGGGCGCGGCATCGAGGGCGAGCGATCGGGTCTCTACCTCGAAGCCGTCCGCCTGGTCGGAGATTGCCGGCCTCGCTGGTTCGCTTTTGAGAACAGCGCTAATTTGCGAACTCGCGGCGCTGACCGGCTGCTCGCTGCACTGGAAGCGCTCGGCTACGCCTGCGAACCGTGCGTGGTGGGTGCTGACAATGTCGGCGCCAACCATGTCCGCAAGCGGTCCTGGCTCATCGGCTTCGACCCCGAACAGCTTGCCGACGCCGATGGCGACCGACGGGATGAGAGATGGCGCGGGCGGCGGCGCGGGATCGACATATCCGCTGCGGATGATCCTGGCGACGCCGCGCAAGTCGGACGCGGATCGCGGTGGCCGGGGCGACGTATTGAGCCAGCTTCAGGGCCATGCGAGTCGTCATGCCGGGATGATGCCGACGCCGGTCAAACCGAACGGCGGGCGAAGATTGAGCCGGCAGGAGATCGAGACGGGACGCCGGGCGAACGGCGCGAAAGCGCAGATCGACACGCCGAACCTGCTGCGTCATGCAGCGACGATGCTGCCGACGCCGACCGCGACACGCTACGGCTCACAGTCCTACGCGGCGCACCCGGAGCTGGAATCCCTGTTAAAGCCCGAGACACTGCCGACCCCGACGAAGCGGGACAGCCGGATGGACGGCTGGAGTCCGGCCTACGACCGCAGGAAATCGCCGACGATGGACGCGGTGATGGACGGCGCGATGACGGATCGGGCGCCGGACAAATGGGCGGGAGCCCGCGCGCTGGCGGCGATGCTGCGGAGCCATGGGCTGACTGGAACGGCGGCCTTGCCGGTCACTTACGGGTGGATGATGGGATATCCGCCTGGGTGGCTGGCACGCGCATTGCGCTCGGCGGTCGCAAAGGGACGGCTGCGGCCAGCCTGATCGTCGAAGCGTTCGGCGACGCCGTTCTTCCGCAAATCCCCGAAGCAATCGGCCGCGCCATCCTGCGCACCGAAGCCGCGCTCGACCTCGCGTTCGGGCGAACCTCCCTCGACATCACCGGAGACGAACGATGAGCGATCCCGCGCGTCCAGAGCACATCGACTTCAGCGCGTTTGATGCCGCGCTGCGCAGCAAGGCGGCGGAACGGGAAGCGGCGCGCCGTGGCCCGCCTGTCCCGACCGCCATCGCCTCACACTCGCTCACCGAGGTGGAACTCACCTGGATCGAGAAGAAGCTGGAGCACTGGATACGCTTCGGCCGCATCGCCCAGGACCGTATCCTGACGCGCCGCACGCGCGTCGTCAGCTTCCGGCCGGGCGCTATCTTCGCCTTCGTCCGCTGGACCGCCAACGACTATGGCACGATCGTCTCGCGCATCGATATTGCGCGCACGGTCGCGCCGGGTGAACCATACACAACGCTGCCGTTCGTGCGGCCGGGTGGCGACATCCTCCTGCACATCGAAGGCTGGCCGAAGGTTCAGAAAGTGCTCGCCGCGATCGACGCGGTGGAAGCGGCGGGCGTCGATCCCTGCGATGCGGCGGCCGACCACTGGCGGCACGTCCACAACCGCATCGCCGCCGGTCATCAGCCGCGGCCCTACACGATGGAGCGCCATCGCGCCTGGCTCAAGCGCCGGGAGATCGAGGGATGACGCGCAAGCATTATGTCTTCATAACGGTCTTTGCTGCGGCGACTTTCGCAGGCTTGTCCGCTGTCGTAGCGATCCTCGCGCCGCCGCCGCTCCTTATCTGGAACGCCAGCGCCAGCGCGCCGATCGGACTCTATCGCATCCATCCCGACCGCGATCCGCCCGCAGGCGCGTTGGTCGCCGTCACGCCGCCCGAGCGGTGGTCGCGCTGGATGGCCGGGCGCGGCTATCTGCCCGAGGGCGTGCCGCTCCTTAAAGCTGTCGCGGCGAAGGCCGGACAGCGCGTGTGCCGCAACGGCGACGCGGTGAGCGTCGATGCCCGGCCCGTCGCCAGTGCCCGCGCGCGCGACAGCCAGGGCCGTCCGCTGCCGGTCTGGCAGGGCTGCCGCACGCTCAAGCGTGGCGAGATATTCCTGCTCAACCCATCCGCCCCGGACAGTCTGGACGGCCGCTATTTCGGCCCGCTGCCGATCTCGACCGTCATCGGACGCGCAACGCCGCTGCATCTGCGCGCGGCATCGCAAACACCTTCAACCCCTGAAACCAAGGAGATCGACTATGCCGACGAACATCTTTGAACCTACAGCCAACGGCTATGCGGGCCGCGCCCGGTATTTCGGCATCGACGAGCAAATCGTGCTGGTCGCGATCGATCCGGGCGACGCCGAGAACGCGCCCGATTACCGAATCCACCTCGACAACGAGGACGGTCCCGAGATCGGCGGCGCGTGGAAACGGGTCGGCGAACGCGCCGGCAATTACATCGTGCTGGAGATCGACAGCCCGCTTTTCTCCACTCCGTTCCGGCCGGTCCTGTTCCGCGCCGACGACGATGGGCGGACGCTCCGGCTGACGTGGAAGCGTCCCCGGCCGCGCGACGATCGGAGTTGATCGGTGGCTGTTCCGATCATCATCCCTTTGTTCGCGGAAAAGCCGCATCCCTCCGTCCCGCTCGGTCGCAGGCCGGCCGGCGCGCGCAGCGAAGGTCAAGGGCGGCCCCCGGCCGGCGCTTCGCGCGCACCCTTTACCGGAGCGAGCACGTTGGCAGGCTGGCGTCCAGGCAGGGGCGGATTGGCCGTCCTGCTCGCGGTCCTGCTGCTCGCTCCGGGTGCCGCGCCCGTCGCCGCACTGGCGCAGGACGCGCCGGCCGAGCGATCGGCTGCGCGCCATCCCTATGCCGGGCATGTCGCCGATGCAGCGCACCGCTTCGGCATCCCGCAAGCGTGGATATGGGCGGTCATGCGCGTCGAGAGCAACGGCGATGTCCGCGCCCTCTCGACAGCCGGGGCGATGGGTCTCATGCAGATCATGCCCGCGACCTGGGCGAACCTTCGTGCCCGCCACGGGCTGGGAACCGACCCCTGGGACGTGCGCGACAACATCATGGCGGGCGCCGCCTATCTGCGCGCGATGCACGACCGCTACGGCAATGTGACGGCCATGCTGGCAGCCTACAATGCGGGACCCGGCCGCTATGACGAATATCTGTCGCGCGGCCGTCCGCTGCCCGCCGAGACGCGCGCCTATCTCGTGAAGCTGGCGCCGATGATCGGCGGTGCGGGCGACATGCAGCTTGCCGCCGCGACGCCACCCGATCCCTTTGCCTGGCGCCAAGCCGCATTGTTCACAGCGCGGGCGGGCAACCGTCCGACCGGATCGCAAACGCCGACAGATGAACGAGAGGCCGATACTCGCGCTGCCGTCCACCCGGTCGCCAACAGCCTGTTCGTTGCGCTGTCAGACGATCTCGCTGCAATTCCGCCGCGGGCCGGCAGCGCGCCGTCTGCAAATCGGCGAGAGGCCGGCGTACCATGATCGGCCGCGTTTTCAGATTGTCCGGTTGGAAGGTGGAAGTGTCTGGGAGGGCAGGAGAAAGCCGAAGGAAGGGACGGCAAGATAGAAGCCGCACCCCATTTTATCGAAAAGCCACGGCTTTTCATGGGGTTCATGCGGATGCGTCGGTCGGCGAGCGTGCCGCTCGGAAGAAAAAAGCTAGCAAATTCAGAGCGCCGAATGGCACCATAGGCCAACTTCGACGGAAAATGGCCCGGCCATGAGCGAGGATGGCGATTTCCGCATCCGGCCCGGCAAGGTCAAGGACAAAGCGGCCGGACAGGGCCGTAAGGCGCGCGGGTTTGTCGCCCAGGTGCTGCGCGTCGCCGCGCGGAGTAGTGGCGGCCGGCGCTCGGGCGGCTGGGGTGGATCGCGCCCGCGCGGGCAATCGAACTTCGGCCGGGGCCGCACTGCCTTCGCGCGCAGTCGCCTGTTCGGATCGGGGCGGCGCGTGCTGGTCAAGGTGGTGCCCGTCACCCGTCTCACGCGCAGCGGCCGGTCCCGGGCACCGCTGTCCGCGCACATCGCCTATCTCAAACGTGACGGCGTCACCCGCGACGGCTCGCCCGCGCGGATGTTCAACGCGACAAGCGACGGCGCCGACGACCGCGCGTTCACGGATCGTTGCAAGGACGACCGGCACCATTTCAGGATCATCGTGTCGCCCGAGGATGCGGCGGACCTCACCGACTTGCGCGAATATACCCGTGATCTCGTCCGCCAGATGGAGGCGGACCTCGGGACGCGCCTCGAATGGATCGCGGTCGATCATTGGAACACGGACAACCCGCACGTCCATCTGCTGGTGCGCGGCGTCGACGACCAAGGCGCCGACCTCGTTATCAACCGCGACTATATCAGCCACAACCTGCGTTCGCGCGCCGAGGAACTGGCGCTGGCCGAACTCGGCCCGAAACCCGAGCATGAAATCCAGCGCACGCTTACCCAAGAGGTGACAGCCGAACGCTGGACGAAGCTGGATGCCGGGATCACGCGCTCGGCCGACGAACGCGGCGTCATTGATCTGCGCCCCGACCGCCCCGGCCCGGACGATCCCCGCGTGCGCCGCCTGATGATCGGACGATTGCAGCATCTGGAGACGATGGGTCTCGCCGTCGAGGCCGAGTCGGGCGAGTGGGTGATGGCGACAAGCGCGCAAGCGAAGCTGCGCGAATTGGGAACGCGCGGCGACATCATCCGCACCATCGGCCAGGCCTTGAAGGATCACGGCCAGGACCGGCCGCTCGACAGCTATGCGATCGTGACCGCGCCGCCGGAAAAACCCATCGTCGGCCGGTTGATCGACAAGGGCCTGCACGACGAGCTGCATGGCTCGGCCTATGCGGTGATCGACGGGACGGACGGGCGCGCACACCATGTCCGGCTACCGGGCATCGAGGCGCTGGAGCACAGCCCGGACATTGGTGGTATCGTTGAGTTGCGCGCAGTCGGGCGGGCGGGTGAGCAGAAGCCGACCCTGTTCCTCGCCACGCGCTCCGATCTCGACCTTGCCGCACAGGTGAAGGCGCCGGGCGCGACCTGGCTCGACCATCGCCTGATCGAGCGCGGCACGAATATCGGGGCAAGCGGCTTCGGCGCGGAGGTGCGCCGGGCGATGGACGAGCGCACCGATCATCTCGTGCGCGAGGGACTGGCCCGGCGCTACGGCGAGCGCGTCGTCTTGCAGCGCAATCTTCTCGACACGCTGCGCCGCCGTGAACTGGATGCGACGGGCGCCGAAATCGCAGGCCGGACGGGACTCGCCTACCGACCCACCAATCCCGGCGACAAGGTCGCCGGTATCTGCCGCCAGCGTCTCGCGCTCGCCTCCGGCCGCTTCGCCATGGTCGAGAGTCTGGGTGGAGATGGGGGGCTGGGTTTCCGGCTCGTCCCCTGGTCGAACGACCTCGAGCGCCAGATCGGCCGCAAGATCGCCGGTGTCGCTCGCGATGGCGGCGGCATCGGCTGGTCGCTGGGCCGCAAGCGCGGCCTCGGTATCTGAACAAGGAGACTTCCCATGTCCGCGACCAAAATCCTGTGGGGCCAGATCACCGCCGTTTCGCTGATCGTGCTGATCGCGATCTGGAGCGCGACGCAATGGACGGCATCGGCGCTGGCGTATCAGCCCGAGCTTGGCCCGCCCTGGTTCACGGCTCTCGGTTGGCCCGTCTATCCGCCGCCGGCCTTCTTCTGGTGGTGGTTCTCGTTCGATGCCTATGCCCCCGACATATTCCAGACCGGCGCTTATATTGCCGTCTCCGGCGGATTCGTGTCGATCGCGGTCGCCATAGCGATGTCGGTGTGGCGGGCGCGGGAAGCGAAGAACGCCGAAACCTATGGCTCGGCGCGCTGGGCGACCGAGGACGAGGTGCGCGCGGCCGGACTGCTCGGCGATAACGGTGTGGTGCTCGGCAAGCTGGGCCGCGCCTATCTGCGCCACGACGGCCCAGAGCATGTGCTGTGCTATGCACCGACCCGCAGCGGCAAGGGCGTCGGCCTCGTCGTGCCGTCGCTCCTAACATGGCCGGACTCGGCGATCGTGCACGACATCAAGGGCGAGAACTGGACGCTCACCGCGGGGTTCCGCGCGCAGCATGGCCGTGTGCTGCTGTTCGATCCGACCAACGCAGCGTCCGCCGCCTACAACCCCCTGCTGGAGGTGCGCCGCGGCGAACAGGAAGTGCGCGACGTGCAGAATGTCGCTGATGTGCTGGTCGATCCCGAAGGTTCGCTCGAACGGCGCAACCATTGGGAAAAGACCTCGCACTCGCTGCTGGTCGGCGCGATTCTGCATGTGCTTTACGCCGAGCCCGACAAGACGCTGGCCGGGGTCGCGGCCTTCCTGTCCGATCCGGCGCGGACGATCGAGCAGACATTAGCCGCGATGATGGCGACGCCGCATCTCGGCGAAGCCGGCGTACATCCGGTGGTGGCGTCGGCTGCGCGCGAGTTGCTCAACAAGAGCGACAACGAACGGTCGGGCGTGCTGTCCACCGCTATGTCCTTCCTCGGTCTCTATCGCGATCCGGTGGTGGCGGCGGTCACGCGGGCCTGCCACTGGCGCATCAAGGACTTGGTCGCAGGCGAGCGGCCGGCGACGCTCTACCTTGTCGTGCCGCCCAGCGATATCAGCCGGACCAAGCCGCTCATTCGCCTGATGCTCAACCAGATCGGCCGGCGATTGACCGAAGAACTGAACCCGACCGGCCAGCGGCATCGCCTGCTGCTGATGCTCGACGAGTTCCCGGCGCTCGGCCGGCTCGACTTCTTCGAGTCCGCGCTGGCGTTCATGGCCGGCTACGGCATCAAGGGCTTCCTGATCGCGCAGTCGCTGAACCAGATCGAGAAAGCCTATGGGCGGGACAACGCCATCCTCGACAATTGCCATGTCCGGGTGAGTTTCGCGACCAACAACGAGCAGACGGGCGAGCGCGTGTCTAAGGCGCTCGGCACAAAGACCGAGATGCGGGCGATGAAGAATTATGCCGGCCACCGGCTCTCGCCCTGGCTCGGGCATCTGATGGTCTCGCGCTCCGAGACCGCGCGCCAGCTTCTAACCCAGGGGGAGGTGATGCAGCTTCCGCCCGATGAAGAAATCGTCATGGTGTCGGGCGTCCATCCGATCCGCGCGAAGAAGGCGCGCTATTACGAGGACCGTCGCCTCGCCGGACGGATCGCGACGCCACCGGAACCGGCGGTCGGCGCGGTGCGTCCCGATGACTGGACGGGGCTTGCCGCCGCGGCCGATCCCGGCGCGGTCGCGGCGATCATCCGGGCACAGGAGGACGCCGCCAATAGCGGGCTGCGCCGCGAACCCGAACTGCCCGATCATGTCGCCATCGTGAAGGAGGCGGCGCCCGCGTCGCCCGCGCAGGAGTTTTCGTTTCCCGAGGACGAGCCTGAGGACGCCGCGCGCCAGGCGGCGGCGCGGCGCCGGATGCAGGGCATCGCGCGGCAGGCGTCGCTCGACCCCGACGACGGCATCGAACTGTAGGAGCATGTCATGCGTGTCCGACTCAATGTCTATTTCCCGCCGGAATTGGCCCGCCAGGTGAGCGAACTGGCGATCCGCCGCCGTATCTCGCGCTCGGCGATCGTCGAGGCGGCGGTCGCATCCTGGATGTCGCCGGACGGCGCCGACCGGCTGGAGGCGGCCTTCGCGCGGCGGCTCGACCGGCTCTCGCGCCAGGTCCAGCGGCTCGAACGCAACACCGGCCTCACCACCGAGGCGCTGGCGCTGTTTGTGCGCTTCTGGCTGTCGGTGACGCCGCCGCTTCCCGACGAGGAGCATGCGGCCTCCCAGGTGAAGGGCCGCAAACGCTATGAGGGCTTCGTCGAGACGCTCGGCCGGCGCTATGCCAGCGGCAAGAGCCTGCTCGCCGAGATACCGGAGGATATCGAACCCAAGCCTGCGGATCAGCCCTGACAAGATAATTGGCATATTATGCCATAAGGCGCTATGCTGCGGGCGTCCGATATGGAGAATCGCGCGATGCCGACCCGCAATGTTGTTCTGACCGACCATCAGGCCACGCTGGTCGATACGCTGGTGCGCTCGGGGCATTACCAGAACGCCAGCGAGGTGTTGCGGGAAGGCTTGCGGCTGGTCGAACAGCATGCCGCCGAGGACGCGGCCCGGCTTGAAGCTTTGCAGAAGGCGGCCGAGACGGGCTGGAACGACATCGCCGCCGGCCGCTATGCCGATGTTACCGAGGAAGGGCTGGACGATTTCATCGGCGCTTTGGGTCAGCAAGCCGCGTCGCGTGTCCGCGCCAGCCACTGATGGCGCGCTATCGGCTGTCGGCGGCGGCTCAGGCCGATATTATCGACATTCTCGCCCGGACGCAGGAGCGCTTCGGCGATACCGCGCGTCATCGGTATGAGGCGCTGATCGTGGCGGCGATCCGCGACATTGCCGAAAACCCGGCCCGGCCCGGCGCTGCTGAAAGGCCGGAGTTGGGCGCGGGCGCGCAAAGCTGGCATCTGCGCCACAGCCGCGAGCGGGCGCGCACCGCGGCCGGGACGGTGCGGCGCCCGCGGCATTTCATCATTTTCCGTATCCATGCGTCGGGCACGGTTAAGATCGGCCGCATTCTTTATGACGCGATGGACCTGGAACGCCATCGTCCCACGGAGTCGGACTGGTTCTGACGTTCCGCGACTCGGCGCAGGTTCATGCCCAAAGCGGGGTCTGGCTCGCGCGGCGCTGAACCAGCCCGACCGCAACGCGCACTTATCTGCCGCCGTCGCTACTACGCCCCGTCATAGGTGTTGCTTCGCGGGATTTCCTGTCTCTCTTGATGTGCCCCTGACGCCGGGCGGCGGTTCGCCCGGCCCAATGCAGGGGCTTATCCGTGACCGTCCATCCGATCCGTTCCGAGGCGAAGACACGCGGCGCGCGGATGCCGCGCACGGCCCTCGGCTCGTCG
>PHEM01000083.1 GCA_002842935.1 Alphaproteobacteria bacterium HGW-Alphaproteobacteria-13
CCGCCTGTCGGACCATCTGTTCGTGATGACGCGCCATATCAACCTGGGTACGGGCGGCGACATCCTGTGGAAGCCCGGCGCGACGCGCTGATAGGGGTTCACGCGAAGCCGCGAAGACGCGAAGAGAAGGCGCCTGCCGCGAAGCGGCTTCTCTTCTGCAACCTTGCGAGGAACGCAGGGGGGTAAGGAAGGAAAGGGCCTATCGGCCCAAACTGCCTTCTTCGCGTCTTCGCGGCTTCGCGTGAACCATTTTCTTCTCCTCATCCCGAAATAAAGACAGGCCGCGAAACCGAATCGCCCTCTCGCGGATTGTTCGGGCATGGCCAGCAAAAGTGACGCTCCCCCGACAGCCCCGTCCGATCCCGCCGCCGCGCTGGCAAAGCGCTTTGCCGCGACGCGGCGGCTGTCGCTCGACCTCGCCGCGCCCTTGTCGGATGCCGACGCGAGCGCGCAGTCGATGCCCGACGCCTCGCCCGCGAAATGGCATCTGGCGCACACGACATGGTTCTTCGAAGCCTTCGTGTTGCGCGACCATCTGCCTGGATACAGGTTGTTCGACGCGCGCTATCCCTTTCTGTTCAACAGCTATTATGAGACGGAGGGACCGCGCCACGCCCGCCCGCGCCGCGGGCTGCTGACGCGGCCGTCGCTGGACGAGGTTCGCATCTGGCGCGCGCATGTCGAAAGCGCCGTGCAAGCCGCGCTGCCCGATCTGCCGCCCGCCGCGCTGACGCTGATCGAGCTTGGCATCCAGCATGAACAGCAGCATCAGGAACTGCTGCTGACCGACATCAAGCATCTGTTCGCGCAGAACCCGCTCGGTCCCGCAATGTGGGACGCCACGCCCCACGCGCCCGGCAAGGCCGGGGCGATGCAGTGGGTCGAGGGCCGCGAAGGTGTGGCCCGGATCGGCCACGGCGGCGACGGCTTCGCCTTCGATTGCGAGGCGCCGCGCTATCCCGTCCTGCTGACGCCGCATGCGCTGGTGAGCCGTCCCGTCACCAACGGCGAATGGCGCGAATTCATCGCCGACGGCGGCTATCGCACGCCTTCGTTGTGGCTCAGCGACGGCTGGGACTGGGTGCGGCGCGAAGGCGTCGAGGCCCCGGCCTATTGGCGGGACGGCGGCGCGTTCACGCTGGCGGGCCGGTGTGACATCGACGCGGCGGCGCCCGTCACGCACATCAGCCTGTATGAAGCCGACGCCTTTGCGGCATGGGCCGGCGCGCGCCTGCCGACCGAGCAGGAATGGGAAGCCGCCGCCGCGCCGCTCGACGCGCATGGCGGGCAGCAACTCGACGCGGCAGGTCCCGTGCAGCCGCTGGCCGAGAGCGGGGAGGCGCCGGGCCTGCGCCAGATGTTCGGCAGTGTGTGGGAATGGACCGGCAGCGCCTTTCGCCCCTATCCCGGTTTCCGCGCCGCGCCGGGCGCGGTCGGCGAATATAACGGCAAGTTCATGAGCGGCCAGTTCGTGCTGCGCGGCGGCAGCTGCGCGACGCCGCGCGGCCATGTGCGCGCCAGCTATCGCAACTTCTTTTATCCGCACCAGCGCTGGCAGTTCACGGGCCTGCGCCTGGCAAGGGACCTTTGATCATGGGCGTGGTTCGTCAGCTCCGGCAGGTCGATGCCGATCCGGCGGGCATCGACACCGCCTTTCGCGCCGATGTCCGCGCCGGGCTGTCCGACGCGCGGCAAAAGGCGGTTCCGGCGCGCTGGCTTTACGACACGACGGGATCGGCGCTGTTCGAGGATATCACGGCGCTGCCCGAATATTATCCGACGCGCAGCGAAAGCGAGCTTTTGAAGCGCTACGCCGCCGCGATCGCCGAGGCCGCCGGTCCCGGCCGCGCCGTGGTCGAGCTGGGTTCGGGCAGCGCGACCAAGACGCCGCTGCTGCTGGCGGCGATCGATCCCGCCGCCTATATCCCCGTCGATATATCGGGCGATTTCCTGCGCGACAGCGCGGCCGCGCTTGCGGCCCGCTTTCCGGGTCTTGCCATCTATCCGGTCGAGGCGGATTTCACACAGCGCGTCGCCCTGCCACGCGAGATCGCCGGCCTGCCGAAGCTCGGCTTCTTTCCCGGATCGACGATCGGCAACATGGTCGCGGCCACGGCGGTCGATCTGCTGCGCGACTGGCGCGCGGCGCTGGGCGAGGGCGCGCTGCTGCTGATCGGCATCGACCGGATCAAGGATGCCCGAGTGCTGGAGGCGGCCTATGACGATCCGGCGGGGGTGACGGGGGCCTTCAACCTCAACCTGCTCGAACGCATCAACCGCGAACTGGACGGCGACATCCCGGTCGAAAATTTCGCGCACCGCGCGCTCTGGAACGATGGAGAGGCGCGCATCGAGATGCATCTGGTCGCCGCCTGCGACATGGCGTTTCGCGTCGGCGGACGCCGCTATCGCATGGCGAAGGGCGAGACGATCCACAGCGAGAACAGCCATAAATACGGCCCGCGCGACGCCAGCCTGCTGCTGCGCGCCGGGGGGTGGACGCCGCGGATGACATGGGACGACGTCGATCCCGCCTTCGCGCTGATCCTTGCCGAAGCCGCCGAGGAGCGTGTCGCCCCTTGACGCCCCTGTCCCTGTCCCTAGGGACGCGGGCAGGTTTCAGCAAAAGGGGGCAAGTCATGATCGTCGGCGTTATCGGGGCGGGGCAGATGGGCGCGGGCATCGCGCAGGTTTCGGCGGGCGCGGCGCATGAGGTGCTGCTGTCCGACATCGACCTCGCCCGCGCCGAAGCGGGCAAGGCGGGCATCGCCAGGGGTCTCGCCCGCCTCGTTGCCAAGGAGAAGATGAGCGAGGCGGACGCCGCCGCGCTGCTCGCGCGCATCACGCCGGTCGCCGACCACGCCGCCTTCGCCCCCGCGCAGCTCGTCATCGAGGCGGCGACCGAGCGCGAGGAGATCAAGCGCGCGATCTTCGCCAGCGTCGGCGCGCACTTGTCGGACAGCGCGATCCTCGCCAGCAACACCAGCTCGATCCCGATCACGCGGCTGGCGCAGGCGGCGCCCGACGCGGCGCGCTTCATCGGCGTCCATTTCTTCAACCCCGTGCCGGTGATGGGGCTGATCGAGCTGATCCGCGGTCTCGCCACCAGCGACGACACGCTGGCGAAGGTCGAGAGCTATGGGCGCGGGCTGGGCAAGGAGATCGTCCACGCCAATGACGCGCCGGGCTTCATCGTCAACCGCGTGGTGATGCCGCTGATCAACGAAGCCGTGTTCGCGCTGGGCGAAGGGGTGGCGACGATGCGCGACATCGACACGGCGTGCCGCCTCGGTCTCAATCATCCGATGGGACCGATCACGCTGGCGGACTTCATCGGTCTCGACACCTGTCTGGAGATCATCCGCGTGCTGCACAGCGGCACCGGCGATCCCAAGTTCCGCCCCGCGCCGCTGCTCGTCCAATATGTCGAGGCGGGCTGGGTCGGCAAGAAGGCCGGGCGCGGCTTCTATGACTGGACGGGACCGGAGCCGGTGCCGACGCGCTAGGATCATCTTTCCAGCGCCTGCAAAAGCGACTATCCGGCAGCCGCAATCTCGACAGCAAGGCCCGCGCATGAACCACACGTCCGATCCCTCGACAATGCCCGACCTGCTCGCCAAGGCGGAAACGCTGGTGGAGGCGCTGCCCTATCTGCAACGCTATGCGGGCGAGACGTTCGTGATCAAATATGGCGGTCATGCAATGGGCGATGCCGAGGCGCAGCGCGACTTCGCGGAGGATGTCGTGCTGCTGAAGGCGGTCGGGATCAATCCCGTCGTCGTCCACGGCGGCGGGCCGCAGATCGGCGCGATGCTGAAACAGCTCGGCATCGAATCACAGTTCGTCGGCGGCCTGCGCGTCACCGATGCCGCGACGGCGGAAGTCGCGGAAATGGTGCTGGCGGGAAAGATCAACAAGGAAATCGTCGGCTGGATCGCCGGGCTTGGCGGCCGGGCGGTCGGCCTGTCGGGCAAGGACGCCAATCTCGTCCTCGCCGAAAAGGTCACGCGCACGGAGCCTGACCGCAATTCGGGCATCGAGCGCCATGTCGACCTGGGCTTCGTCGGCGAGCCGGTGGCGGTCGATCCCACGATCCTCAACAATCTGGCGAACGACAATTTCATTCCGGTGGTGGCGCCCGTCGCGCTGGGCGCCGACGGCGCGACCTATAATATCAACGCCGACACGATGGCAGGCGCGATCGCGGGGGCGCTGGGCGCGAAGCGTTTCTTTCTGCTGACCGACGTGCCGGGCGTGCTCGACAAGCAGGGCGGGCTGCTGACCGATCTCGACCGGCCGAGCATCGACGCGCTGAAGGCGGATGAGACGATCACCGGCGGCATGATCCCCAAGGTCGATACCTGCCTGTCCGCCGTCGATGCGGGGGTCGAGGCGGCGGTGATCCTCGACGGGCGGATTCCGCATGCGATGCTGCTGGAAATTTTCACGGCAAGGGGTGCGGGGACGCTGATTCACCGCTAGGAAATGATGGCATTGGATCGACTTGCCCTGTCATTGCGAGGACCCCGGACTTGATCCGGGGGACGAAGCAATCTCCAGCTGTCGGCAAAACAGGACGACGACTGGAGATTGCTTCGCTTCGCTCGCAATGACGATTCCATATCCTGTCATCATGCTCTAGAAGGTTTCATCAACGACCTGTCGGCCGGAGAATTCATCTTGTATTTCATGCTCCTTCAGATCCTGTCGATCCTGCTTGACGTCCTGTGGTGGATCATCATCGCCCAGGCCGTGATATCGTGGCTGATCGCCTTCAACGTCATCAACACGCATAATGAGTTCGTCGGCCAGCTCTGGCATGTGCTCGACCGGCTCACGGAGCCACTCTATCGCCCGTTTCGCCGGATCATGCCCGATTTCGGCGGTCTCGACCTGACGCCGATGGTGGTGCTGATCCTGATCATCATCCTCCAGCGGCCCGTGATGACCTATCTCTATAACCTGGGCGTCCAGGCCGGGCTGGCGTGACGCGATGACCGCAAGCGTGATCGACGGAAAAGCCTTTGCCGCCGCGCTGCGCGCGCGCATTGCCGATGCCGTGCCCGCGTTCCAGGCCGCGACGGGGCGCGTGCCGGGCCTGGCCGTAGTGCTGGTCGGCGACGACCCGGCGAGCGCCGTCTATGTGGGGTCCAAAGGCAAGGCGACGGTCGCGGCGGGCATGGCGAGTTTCGAGCATCGCCTGCCCGCGACCGCGACGCAGCAAGAGGTCGAGGCGCTGCTCGCTGCGCTCAATGCCGACGAGAGTGTCGACGGCATATTGCTGCAACTGCCGCTGCCCGGCCATCTCGACGAACAGCGCGCTGTCGCGACCATCGATCCCGACAAGGATGTCGACGGGCTGACGCCCGCCAGCGCGGGGCGGCTGATGCTGGGCATCCCCGGCATGGTGCCCTGCACGCCCTATGGCTGCCTGCTGCTGCTTCAGGACCGGATCGGCGACCTGTCGGGCAAGGATGCGGTGGTCATCGGCCGCTCGATCCTCGTCGGCAAGCCGATGGCGCAGCTGCTGCTCGGCGCGAACTGCACCGTCACCATGGCGCACAGCCGCACGAAGGACCTGCCGGACCTCGTCCGCCGCGCCGACATCGTCGTCGCTGCCGTCGGACGCCCGGAAATGATCTCGGGCGACTGGATCAAGCCCGGCGCCATCGTCATCGACGTCGGCATCAACCGCCTGCCGCCCGCCGAGGGCGCGGCGAAGGGGCGGCTGGTCGGCGACGTCGATTATGACAGCGTCCTGCCGGTCGCGGGCGCCATCACGCCGGTTCCCGGCGGCGTCGGGCCGATGACCATCGCCTGCCTGCTGCGCAACACGCTGGTCGCCGCGCATCGCCGCGCGGGTCTTCCCGACCCGGAAGGTTTCTGATGCGCCGCCTCGGCGTCTGCCTGCTCGCCCTGTCGCTGGTGGCGAGCGGCGCTTTCGCGGCGCAGGGCAGGCAGCGCGATCGGCCGCTGTCGGCCAATCCCAGCGCTTTCGTCGCGGCCGAGATCGCCCTGGCCCGGCTGGCGCAGGAAAAGGGGCAATGGGCCGCCTTTCGCGAACGGGCGCATCCCGACGCCGTCCTGTTCGTGCCGCGCCGCGTCGCCGCACGCGACTGGCTGAAGCGGCAGAAAGGCCCGGTCGAGACCGCGCGGTGGCAGGCGCACGCCGTCTATGTCAGTTGCGACGGCAATGCCGGGGCGACGACGGGCGCGTGGCAGGCGGGGACGGCGCAGGGCTATTTCACGACCGTCTGGCTGCGCGATCCGCGAAAAGGCGAGATGCGCTGGGTGCTGACGCACAGCGACGCCCCCGCGCCGGTGCGTGAGGCGGGCGACTTCATCGAAACGCGGCAGGCGGCGTGCGGCGCGTGGCCCGACGCCCCGGCGCAGGATGGCGGCGCGGAGGGCGAGGACGTCGCCGTCGGCCTGTCGCCCGACCGCACGCTGAGCTGGACGAGCGCCGTGCGCGCCGACGCCTCGCGCCGCGTCACCATCCGCCTGTGGAACGGCAGCGAGATGGCGACGGTCATCGATGACGCGGTCGCCGCGCCATGATCGACCTGTTCATCTCCGCCTTCGTCACGCTGTTCGTGGTCATCGACCCGCCCGGCTGCGCGCCCATCTATGCCAGCCTGACTTCGGGCGCGAACGCGGCGCAGCGGCGCGCGATGGCGGTGCGCGCCGTGCTGATCGCCAGCTTCATCCTGATCTTCTTCGCGATGTTCGGCGAGGCGTTGCTCAGCTTCCTGCACATCGATCTCGACAGCTTTCGCATCGCGGGCGGGATCATGCTGTTCATGATCGCCATCGACATGGTGTTCGAAAAGCGCACCGAACGGCGCGAGCAGCGCGCCGAAAAGGTGAAGGCGACGCCGGAGGTCGAGGATGTGTCGGTCTTTCCCATGGCGATGCCGATGCTGGCAGGACCGGGATCGATCGCGTCGGTGATGCTGCTGGTGTCGCAGAACAGCGGGCTGGACCGCGCCTTCGTCATCTTTGGCGCGCTGCTGCTCGTCCTCGTCATCACGCTGGCGGCGTTGCTGAGCGCGGGACCGCTGATGCGGCTGATCGGCAACAAGGGCGAGGCGGTCATCACGCGTCTGCTGGGCGTCCTGCTCGCGGCGCTGGCGGCGCAGTTCGTGATCGACGGGCTGAAGGCGAGCTTTCCGACGCTGGCGTAAACTCTATGCGAGATCGTCGAGTCCGACCCCCAGCGCGTCGGCCAACTTGCGCAGCGTAGCCACCGAGCCGGTCGACCGCCCCGCTTCGATATCGGCGATCTGCACACGATTGACGCCGGATGCCGTGGCCAGCGCCTGCTGTGTCAGCCCGCGAAGATCGCGATAGACACGCAGCGGCCTTTCCCCGGCAATCAGGCGTTTCGCAAATTCGCCGGGAATGCGTTCGTCCGCACCGGACGCCAGATCGGCCTTCACCCGGTCATAGACATGAAGGTCGGAAAGCGCCTCGGCCGCTTCCCGGAGGCGATCATATTCCTCCTGCGGGATCGTCACCATCTTGTTCATAGCGCACTCCTTCAATCGTAGACGCTGCCGCGAGGACCGACCTCCAGAACGTCGAGGATCACGCCGTCATCCATGATGACGCGCCAGTCTCCGACCCTCAACCGAATGCCTTCCCGGCCCTTCAGCTTCGTCGTCACCTTGTTCGCGAGCGATGCGGGATCGGACGCATATTGCTCGATCTTCGAAACGATCAGGGCCGATATATTCGTGGGCATCCGCCTGAGCGACTTGATGGCGGTGCGGCTATATGTGATCGGCTTCACGCATCGGATGTAGCGCAAAACCACAATGTAGTCAACCGCTACATTCTTGCGCTCTCACGCAAAAAAAGAGCGCCGCCCGAAGGCGGCGCTCCCCTTTGTCCACGGGAATGGACGAACGATCAGCGCGCGGCGTTCACGTCATTCTGCGTGACGGGCGAAATGCGGATTTCGACGCGGCGGTTGCACTGATAATCGGCCTCGCTGCGTTCCGGCGCGCATTTCAGCTGCGATTCGCCATAGCCCAGCGTCGCCATGCGCGCGCGCACGACGCCGCGGCCCGCCAGATAGTCGGCGACCGACGCGGCGCGGCGTTCGGACAGGCCCTGGTTATAGGCGTCGCTGCCCGTCGAATCGGTGTGGCCATAAATGTCGATATAGGTGCTCGGATATTCGCCGAGCGTCGCGGCGACATTGTCGAGCGCGCCCCGGAACTGGCTCTTCACCACGGCGCTGTTATGGTCGAAGGTGACGTCGCCCGGCATGTTGAGCACCAGCTGATCGCCCTGCCGCTCGACATCGATGCCGGTTCCGGCGGTGCGTTCGCGCAGCTTCTTTTCCTGCTGGTCCATATAATGGCCGATGCCGGCACCGGCGACGGCGCCGATGCCCGCGCCCAGGATTTCCTCTGTGCGGCTGTTGCGACCGCCGATCAGGTCGCCGAGCAGATAGCCGCCGACGGCGCCGCCAAGACCGCCGATCGCGGCCTTTGAAATGCGCTTTTCCCCCGTTTCGGGGTCCGTGACGCAGCCCGCCACCGTGATGGCGGCGAGGCTGGCGAGGGCAGTGAGCTTGATCGTCTTGATATTCATTATTCGCTCCCTTGTTAGACGGTCCCGGCTGGTCTGCGGGCGCCGCCGCCAATGCGATAACAGTTGGCCGCGTGTCTGGTTCCCGATAGTGGATGAACGGTGGCTGAGCCAGTCGATTTCCATCCCATTGTGCTGGACCGCGCCTTTGGCCTATAGCGGCTTCATGACCGAAGCTGACAGGGACCGGGCGCCGCCGCGCCGCCCAATGATCATTAGCGCTGCCCGATGACCCCCTTTCCCTGGTCGGACGTCGCGATCATCGCGATCCTGGTCCTGCTCAACGGCGTTTTCGCCATGTCCGAACTCGCGATCGTTTCGTCCCGCGATCCGCGCCTGCAAGCGGCGGAAAAGCGCGGCAGCCGCGGCGCGAAGGTCGCGCGCCAGCTCGCCGCCGATCCCGGCCGCTTCCTGTCGACGGTGCAGGTGGGCATCACGCTGATCGGCATCCTCGCGGGCGCCTATTCGGGCGCGAGCCTGGGGCGGCCGGTGGGCGAGCGGTTGCAGGCGCTGCTGGGTCTCGACGCCGAAACCGCGCTGACCGTCGGCTTTGCGGTCGTCATCGCGCTCACCACCTATGCTTCGCTGATCGCGGGCGAGCTGGTGCCCAAGCAGTTCGCGCTGCGCGCGCCCGAACGCATCGCGATCGTCGTCGCGCCGATGATGTCGTGGCTGTCGCGCGTCGCGGCCCCGCTCGTCTGGCTGCTCGACACCAGTTCGGGCCTGGTGTTCCGCCTGCTGGGTCTCAGCCGCGAATCGGAGGACCGGGTGACGGCGGAGGAGCTGCACCTGATCGTCGCCGAGGCGTCGAAGTCGGGGGTGATCGAGGAAAACGAGCGCGCGATCATCTCCGGCGTCGTCCGCCTCGCCGACCGGCCGGTGCGCGAAGTGATGACGCCGCGCAAGGATGTGGTGTGGATCGACCTGGCGCTCGACGCCGACGGCGTGCGGCAGAAGCTGCTCGACACGCCGCACAGCCGCTTGCCCGTCGCGCGCGGATCGGTCGAGAATGTCATCGGCGTCGTGCAGGCGCGCGACATCGCCTCGGCGCTGTTCCGGCGCGAGCCGCTCGACCTCGAACGGCTGATGCGGCCCGCGAAAGTGATCCATGACCAGCTCGACGCGATGGACGCGCTGGAGGAACTGCGCGCCGCCGATGTGCCGATGCTGCTCGTCCACGACGAATATGGCCATTTCGACGGGCTGGTGACGCCCGCCGACCTCTTGTCGGCGATCGCGGGCGAGTTCGCGTCGGACCAGGACATCGGCAGCGAGCCTTTCGTCACCGAGCGCGAGGACGGCAGCCTGCTGATCGCGGGATCGATGCCGGCCGACCAGATGGCGGAGCGGCTGGGGATCGACCTGGACGACGACCGCGACTATGCGACGGCGGCGGGCCATGTGCTGGCGATCCTCAAGCATCTGCCCACCGAAGGCGAGAGCTTCACCGATCGCGGCTGGCGGTTCGAGATCGTCGATATGGACGGGCGCAAGATCGACAAGCTGCTGGTCAGCGAAGCCGGGCGGCCGGGGGATGATCCGGGCGAGTGATGCCCTCTTCGTCATGCTGAACTCGTTTCAGCATCCATGGTCTGCCCTCTCGTCTAGCGCTGCGTCGATGGAAGCGCCGGGCCATGGACCCTGAAACAAGTTCAGGGTGACGATCAGGGGAAGGTTGTGATCAAAGCTCCCCGCCCAGCGCGCCATATTTCGCCTCGAACCCCGCCTTGTCGCCTCGCGCGAGATAGCCGGCCTGATCGACCAGATTGTCGCGCGCGATGCGGCCCTGAAAGGCGCCGAGCTGCGCGTCGATGGCGGCGATGTCGGTGTCGGTCCAGTCGGCGATCTGCCGGAAGCTGGTGATGCCAAGACCGTTCAGCAGGGCGGCGAGTTTCGGCCCCACGCCTTTCAGCAGTTGCAGATTGTCCGCGCTCGCGGCGGCGGCCGGGGCGGGCGCCACGGGCGGCGGCGGGGGAGGAGGCGCGGCGGGTTCGGCGGGCTTGAAGCGCGCGGGTTCGGCGGCGACGATGTCGGGCCTAGCGGGTTCGAGCGGCTTGGCGGGTTCCGCGACGCGTGCGGCGGGTTCGGCGGGCGCGATCTCGTCGGGGCGGCGGCGCGCGAGCAGCCACCACAGGATCGCGATCGCCACGACCGCCACGATCACCGCGACGATCCAGTTTTCCTGAAGCCAGATCATGTTCGTC
>PHEM01000541.1 GCA_002842935.1 Alphaproteobacteria bacterium HGW-Alphaproteobacteria-13
CGCGCGGCGCATGGCTGTCGGTGCAGCGGCACTTCGCCGAAATGGGCATCGACGTGCAGACCGACGCGGTCCGCGTCGTCGGCTGCGGCGACATGTCGGGCGACGTGTTCGGCAACGGCATGTTGCTGTCGAAGGCGATCCGGCTGTGCGCCGCCTTCGACCATCGCCACATCTTCCTCGATCCCGATCCCGACCCGGCGAAAAGCTGGAAGGAGCGGCAGCGGCTGTTCAAACTGCCGCGGTCGAGCTGGGACGATTATGACAGGAAGCTGATCTCGAAGGGCGGCGGCGTCTTTCCGCGCAGCCAGAAGTCGATTCCGCTGACACCCGAAGTGCAGGCGATGCTCGGCCTGTCGGTGGCCGAGATCGACCCGCCGTCGCTGATCTCCGCGATCCTGAAGGCGCCCGTCGACCTGCTGTGGTTCGGCGGCATCGGCACCTATCTGAAGGCGGCGAGCCAGAATAATGCCGAAGTCGGCGATCCCGCCAACGACGCGCTGCGCGTCGATGCGGAGGATCTGCGCGTCCGCGTCGTCGGCGAAGGCGCGAATCTGGGCGTTACGCAGGCGGCGCGCATCGCCTTCGCGGCGAAGGGCGGGCGCATCAACGCCGACTTCATCGACAACAGCGCGGGCGTCGATTGCTCCGACAATGAAGTCAACATCAAGATCGCGCTGAACCGCGAGATGGCCGAGGGGCGGCTGGCGCAGGACGACCGCGACGCGCTGCTCGTCCGCATGACCGACGACGTTGCCGAACTGGTGCTGGAGGACAACCGGCTTCAGGCGCTGGCGCTGTCGATCGCCGAACGGGGCGGTGCGGAGGCGGTGCCGTCGCTGGTGCGGATCATCGAGACCTTCGAGGCGACCGGCCGCCTCGACCGCAAGGTCGAGGGGCTGGCGGCGAATGACGAACTGCTCCGCCGTTCGGCCGAGGGACGCGGGCTGACGCGCCCTGAACTCGCCGTGCTGCTATCGACGGCGAAGCTCGCGCTCCAGGACGCGATCGAGCAAAGCGACCTGCCGGACGATCCGGCGCTGGCGGACGACCTCGCGGCGGCCTTCCCGGCGGAGATGCAGCGCGATTTCGCGGAGGCCATCGCGCATCATCAGCTTCGCAAAGAGATCATCGCGACCAAGCTCGCCAACCGCATCGTCAACCGTATCGGCATCGTCCATCCCTTTGAACTGGTCGAGGAGGAAGGCTGCACGCTCGGTGATGTCGCGGCGGCCTTTGTCGCGGTCGAGCGGCTGCTCGACATGCGGGACCTGTGGGCGGCGCTGGACACGGCGCGGATCGACGAGGGCATCCGCCTGTCGCTGTTCCGTCAGGCGTCAGCGGCGATGGCCTCGCAGATCGCCGACCTGCTGCGCACGGGCGCGGGGCTGTCGCATCCGGGACAGGCGGTCGCGCGGCTGGAACCCGGCGTCGACCGGCTGGCGGCGACGGTCGACACGCTGCTCAGCGAATCGGTGCGCAGCCAGTGGGACCGCTT
>PHEM01000542.1 GCA_002842935.1 Alphaproteobacteria bacterium HGW-Alphaproteobacteria-13
CGGCTGCGCGGGCGCGCCCTGTGCCGCCACGGCGGCGACAAGCGGCAGCAGGCTAAAGCCCGTCGCAGACATTCTGCTGCTCCGTGTCGAGGAACGGCGCGAAGGGGCAGGCGATATAGCGCAGGCGCACCCCCGCGCCGACATTGACGATGATGGTGTCCGCGCGCATGTCGCGCGGCGCGTTGCCGATGCCGCCGCCGCGCGCGCCGCCGTTGTGCGCGCCAAGGAAGCCGATCATGTCGTCCTGGTCGATGCCGTCGCCCGACACGCCGATCGCCCCGACCAGCCGGTCGCCCCGATAGAGAGGGACGGAACCCGGAAAAATCTGCATGCCGTTCTGCAAACGCTTCTGCCCCGGCGCGGCGTCGGGCAAGCTGGTGCAGCGCGCAGGCGTGTCGGTCGCGCTCGCCCCCGACACGAACGCCAGATGCGCACCGATATCGCCGATGACCAGCGCCGATTGCAGCCCCGTCGAAAAAGGGTTGAACTGCTGGATCGGGCGCGACAGCGGGCCGTGCGGCCGCCCGACTTCGCCATCGGGGAAATAGGGCCGCGCAAGATTGCCGCCCGACCGGTCGGCGAAGGCGATGCGGCCCGTCAGCGCCGCCGGGTCGTTGAGGAACGTCCGCATCGCCGTCACGAAATTGCGGACATCGGCGCTGGCGTTGGCAGACAGCTCCGCCCCCGCCTGCGCGCCGGAGAAGAAGGCGGCGGTGCGCGCCTTCTGCAAGCTGACGTCGGTGCCGAACACCGGCGCGTCGGGCGAGCGCACCAGACCCAGCACCGCGCCATGCGTATCGACGATGCTGATCGTCACTTGCGCGCGGCTGTCCAGCGGGCGGCGGATTTGCGCGCGGGCGCGGCTCATCACCGCGAACGCCTCTTCCAGCACGGCGCGCACTTCGGCGGCGGTCAGCGGCGCGCCGCCGTCGGTCCCGGCACGGATGGGGTAGCGGTTCGCGCCGCTGCCATCGGTCAGGACAAAGGCGTCGCGGTTCGAAAATTCGCTTGCCGTCGCGGCGCGGATGCCCGACGCCTCACTGCCATAGGCGGTCCCGGCGGTGATCGCGGCGGCGGCATAGCCGGGCACGGCGACCAGATTGCCCGCACTGCCATTGAGGCTCGCAAAGCTCGCCCCGCCGCCGCCCGGCAGCACGGCGTCGGAATAGCGCAGCGTCGTGCCGTCGACCGCGATGCGATCGGCGGCGATCGTGGCGGGCGGCTGGAATCCGCGCGTGCCAGCGAGCGCGATGGACTCTTCGGTGTCATCGTCGATGTCGAGGACATTGGGATCGCTGCCGTATACGCCGTCGCCCATCACCCCGATCCCGCCGACGACGACACCGTTCTTATAGAGCGGAAAGCCGCCCGGATCGGCGGCAAGCCCCAGCGGCGAGCGCTTCGGCCCGATCAGCGCCGCCGCCCCCGCCGCGCCGAAGCGCGTATTGAGGTCGCTGCACGGCAACGGGCTGAACTGC
>PHEM01000543.1 GCA_002842935.1 Alphaproteobacteria bacterium HGW-Alphaproteobacteria-13
TGGACGGTCTTGCCCTTTTCATAGAGCTCGATCTTCGCCGCGCCCGCAGCAGCGGGGGCAGGTTGCGGCGCGGCAGAGCCGAGCGCACCGCTCCAGTCGCGGGGCTTACCCGCTGGCGGATTGGTGCGCTCAGGCTCCGTGAGGTCAGCCATCGGTTTCGGCCTTCGGTGCCTGCGCGACATCGGTCGCAGGCTCAGCCGCCGGGGCCGCCTGCTGCCCGCCGCCGCGCGAGTGCACGTAAGCTGCCAGCATCTTGATCGTCACCGGATCAAGCCGGTCTTTCCATGCGGGCATCACGCCGTGACGCGGGGCGAGGATCTGCTTGCGCACCGCGGCGTCGCTGCCGCCGTAGAGCCAGATCGCGTCGTTGAGCGCGGGCGCGCCCATTTCGGGCAACCCGGCACCGGCCGCGCCGTGGCAGGCGGCGCAGTTTTCGGAATAGAGCACCCCGCCAGCGGCGTTCGGCGTGGCCTTGCCGCTCAATGACAGGACATGGCTGGTCAGCGCCGCCACCTGGCCTGCATCGAACATCCCTTCGAACGCGGGCATATAATTCACCCGCGTCGCGTCAGACCCTTCCCAGCGGATACCGTGGGTGAGGGTGGTTTCGATATCGGTCAGCGTGCCGCCCCAGATCCAGTCATTATCATTGAGGTTGGGGTAGCCATATTCCTGATAGCCCGCCGCGCCCGCGCCGTGGCACTGCACGCAATTGACCTTGAACGCGGCCGCGCCCCCGGCAATCGCCTGCGCCATCAATTCGGGCGAGGCGGGCAGGGCTTCGATATCGGTCGCGGCGATCTGGGCGATCATGCCCTGGCGCGCGGCATCGGCGGCGCTCATTTCCTTGGCGAGGTCGCCGCGGCTCGACCAGCCGAGCGTGCCTGCGGTCGCCTTGTCGATCAGCGGCCAGGCGGGATAGAGCACCACATAGACCACGCTGAAGGCGATGCAGGCGTAGAACGTCCACAACCACCAGCGCGGCAGCGGGGTGTTGAGTTCTTCGATCCCGTCCCATTCGTGGCCGACGGTTTCGGTGCCGGTGGGTTGGTCAATCCGCTTATTGGACATCGTCTTCATCCTTGAAAATCGAATGCTTGGCTGCCTCCACATGGGCTTTTGCCCCGGGGCGGAAGTGCCACAGACACAGCGTCAGATAGAGCGCGAAGATCACCACCAGCCCGAAGGAATCGGCGAAGTGGCGCAGGATTTCGTAAAGGCTCATCGCCCTTTCTCCTCAGCCAGGTCCTCCTGCGCGGCGGCGCTGTTTACTTCGACCAGCGTGCCGAGCATCTGGAGATAGGCGACCAGCGCATCCATTTCGGTGACGCGGGTGGGATCGCCATCATAATCGCGGATCTGCGCCTTGGGGTAACGCGCCGCCAGATCGCCCGCATCGGCATCGGGGTTGGCCTGCGCCATCAGATCAGCCCCGGCCTGCGCGATGTCGGTATCGGAATAGGGCACGCCCACG
>PHEM01000544.1 GCA_002842935.1 Alphaproteobacteria bacterium HGW-Alphaproteobacteria-13
GATCTTGTCTGCTTCGCTAAGGTACCACTGCCCCTGCGACCTGAGATCAGTCGCATAGCCACGGGTCATGGTTGGCTTGAACGGTAGCTGCGACATTGCGGCATTGGTATCGATGACCGAATGGCCTGAGCCATATTCGTTGAACATGCGCCCGTCCGCCTCGCGGAAACCCGAATGACCGGCACCTGACAGGAGGTTGGGCGCCATGTTCCATTGCGACATCTGCCGGTTTTCGGCGTTGAGATTGCCGTAGCTGACATCGCCATAAGCGTAGTTGCCGGTGGTCCGCTCGAGCGCCGCGGCGTCCGAACCGGCCTGGACCGGAGCGAGCATCGAACCCAGGTTGTTCGCCACCGACATCGTCCCGCGCATGACCATCAGCGCCAGGACCGGCACCGACATCATCAGGAACCCCGCCATGGTGGCGACGTCCTGGTTCACCGCGTCAATCCCCGCCCGGTTGGCAAGGCTCACGCTTCCCCCCGAAACCGCATTGGTCTGGCTCGCCAAGCGATCCATGATGAAGGAGTGAATGAGGACGTAGATCGGTCCCCAGGCCGAGAGATAGAAGAAGCCTGAGAAGTAGCCCTTCAATGTCGTGATGCCGCTGCGTGGGAACAGCAGCAGCGGGAAGACGATCGGAAAGAGCGCGTAGAAAACGACGGTAAGGACCACGCCGAGCACTGGAATCCAAATTAGGCCCTGCTCGGCCGCGGTCGTCATGGCGTTGCGGGTCTGAGTGTCCGCGCGCTGAAGCGCGAAGGAGTCGGCGTCGGCATTGCCGAAATCAAGTTGTGCGGCCTCGAAGGCATCGACCATGCTCTTCTGCTTGAAGAACTGGTTCCGGGTCATCGCCGTGCCGGTGAGCAGCTGCGAAACGACCGGCACGTCGGCGGCAAGCTTCGCGCCAGCGACCGCTTCGGTGAGCTTGGGATACATCGAGTGCGCGAACGGCAGCGCATAGGCGTTGATCTGCGCATCCCACTGGTTGTTGATCAACGTCCAGGCCTGAGCGCAGGTCTTGCCCTCGATATCGACCGTGCCCGCACCCGTATCGGTCAGATACTTCATGCCGCGGTTGGTCGCGGGATTGACCCCGAGTTCAGCCCAGAGATCGGGCGCTTCGCTCAAGAGCTTGAGGCTCTTGGTGCCCAGCAGAATGTCGTAATAGGCGCACTGCTTGAGGTAGCCGTCGAGATTTGCCTTGAAGACGGGATCACGAATTTCGAACCCGCGCACCTTGTCCCACATCCGCGCACCATAGACGAAGCCCCCGGTCGAGTAGTTGAGCGCCGCGGGCATGACGAAGACCGTCTCGGCTGTGCGGGTAAGGTAATCGCTGACCTGGCTGGTGAACGAGGCCATCGCGGCGAGCCCGATCGGCACGTTGGCGACAGTGGCGGGCGCAAGGCCCGGATTGACGCGGTCGGTGACCTTGACTGTCACGGTCGGGACCATCAGCACGAG
>PHEM01000545.1 GCA_002842935.1 Alphaproteobacteria bacterium HGW-Alphaproteobacteria-13
GAGAGCGACCGCCATGCCGTCCCCTTGTATGAAGAGCCGTTCGCGATGTTCGTCGCGGCGGGCCATCCGCTCGCGGGACAGGGCGAAGTCGGGCCGGAAGAACTGGCGGCGGAAACGATGATCGCGCGCCGCGCGTGCGAGCGGCTCGACGCGACCAGCCGCTTTTTCACGCGCCACGGCGTGCGCCCGCGCTTTTCGCTGCGCAGTGACAGCGACGAGCGCTGCCTGCGGATGGTCGCGGCGGGCGTTGGCATCACCACCGCGCCCGTTTCGCTCGCGATTGAGGGCGTCGTGCCGCTGAAAGTCAGCGGCTATGACTTCCGGCGCGAACTGGGGTTGCTGCTCGGTCCCGAACTGGCGGAGACCGGCTCGCGGCTCGCGGCGGTCCTGCCCGCGCTTCGGGACATGGCGGCGGAATGGCGCGACAGTAAGGTCCGGATGCGCTAGGCTTTGTGCATGACATCCTCCGATATCCTGCTGATTGGCGCGACCGGGCTGGTCGGAAGCGCCGTCGCGGCGCAGGCCGGGGCGCTCCCGCTGACCATCCTCGCGCGCCGGGCGCTGGAAGGCCTGCCGCATTGCGAGCAGATCGTCGCGCCGAGTGAGGAGTGGTCCGCGATCATTGCCGGGCGGCGGCCCGCCGTGCTGATCTCCTGCCTCGGCACGACGATCCGGCAGGCGGGATCGCAGGCGGCGTTCCGCGCGGTCGATCAGGATCTGGTGCTGGCGAGCGCCCGCGCCGCGCGCGCAGCGGGGACGGCGCATATGATCGCGGTCAGCAGCGTCGGCGCGTCGGCACGCAGCGCGAACTTCTATCTGCGGACCAAGGGCGAGGTGGAAGAAGGGCTGCGCGCGCTGGGGTTCGAGCGGCTCGACCTGCTGCGCCCCGGCCTGCTCACGGGCGCGCGGCAGGGATCGCCGCGACTGGGGGAGGGGCTGGCGATGCTGGCCGCGCCGCTGACCGACGCGCTGCTGCACGGCAGCTTGCGCCGCTATCGCTCGATCCCGGCCGCGGCGGTGGCGCGAGCGATCGTTGCGCTGGCGGGGCGCGGTGAGACTGGCGTGCATATCCACGAAAACGACGCGATCCGCGCGTTGGGTTGACTCCTTCGTCCTCCTCGTCACCCCGGACTTGATCCGGGGTCCCGCACGGCAACGTGGAAAAGCGGGACCCCGGATCAAGTCCGGGGTGACGAGGAGGAGTGTGTTGTTCTTCGATTGACTCCGCGCGGACGCGCCGCCAAGGCTCGCTGGTCCGTCGAGTCCCGCAAGGGATTCGACTGGCTGCGCGGGAGAGCGCGGGGGCAGGGCGACCTGTACTCCGCCACCGAAGGAGCAACCGCCCCGGAAACTCTCAGGTCAAAGGGACCGCGCAGGCTGGAACGGACACTCTGGAAAGCGTCTCGGCCGCAAGGCCGGGACCACCGAAGGGGTAACTTCGCACCCGCGCGAAGGAAAACTCTCA
>PHEM01000084.1 GCA_002842935.1 Alphaproteobacteria bacterium HGW-Alphaproteobacteria-13
TGCTGTTGTTCGACGCGGCGATCGCCGTGAAGCTGCGCATGATGCCCCAGACGGTGCCGAACAGGCCGACGAAGGGCGCGACCGCGCCGATGGTGGCGAGCGTACCGATCTTTTCCGCCAGCCTGTCGACTTCGCCCGCGAGCGCGCTGTTCATCGCGACGCCCAGCCGCTCGCGCGTGCCTTCGCGGTCGACGTTCCGCCCCGCCGTCGAGCGCCGCCATTCGGAGATGCCCGCCGCCAGCACTTTCGCACTCGGCAATTCCTCGCGCCCGTTCGCTTCATAGAATTTGTCGATATCGCCCGCGCGCCAGAAATCGCGCTCGAAACGTTCGGACGCGCGCATCAGCTTGCCGACGCCGCGCCCCTGCGTGAAGATCACCGCCCAGACATAGATGGAGGCGGCCAGCAGCCCGATCATCACGGCCTTGACGATCCAGTCGGCCTGCAAAAACAGCGCGATGGGGGACAAAGTCGCCGCGTCGGCGGCCAGCGAGATATTGTCTAGCAAGGGATGGTCTTTCCATTCATGACGGCAGTGAAACGATCGGCCCAGCCCGCGGGCTGGCGGCGCGGACGGCCTTCGGGCGACAGGAAGGCGGCGGTGACGCGTCCGTCCGTCAACGTCTCTTCGCCGCGAAGGATGCGCTGGGCGATGACGATGCTCGCGCCGCGCACGGTCTCCAGCGTGCTGACGACCAGCAGATCGTCGTCGAGCTTCGCGGGGCGGCGGTATTTGATGGCGAGGTCGGTGACGGCCCACGCGCCTTCGCCGCCCTCCATCGCCGCGCGCTGGTCGATCCCCGCCAGGCGCAGCATGTCCGACCGCGCGCGCTCCATATAGCGCAGGTAATTGGCGTGATAGACGATGCCCGACAGGTCGGTGTCCTCGAAATAGACGCGCACGCGGTAAAGATGCGCGGTTCCCGCGAAAGCGCCGGGGACAAAGGGGGGCGGGACGTCATCCATCATTCCGACCGATAGCGATGCTTCGACTCGTCGCAAAGGGGGTTAACACGCTTTATCGCGGAGAAGCGGCATTTGATGGAGGGAAGGGAGGTTTTCCGCCATGGCAGCGTCGCGCGTCAAATCCGTGCCCCAAAATCCGTTCGCATCGAGCGAAGTCGAGATGCCCATCGACGTGGCGCAAGGCCGATAGGTGTCTCGACTTCGCTCGACACGAACGGGACGATGGGTCAGATAAGGGCTTTGACGCCGCTACTTGCCCGCGTCGAACAGCCCCTCCTGCGCTCCCGCGGGCGGATTCAGGCCCAGATGCTTCCACGCGCTGGCGTTGAGCATCCGCCCGCGCGCCGTGCGGGCGATCAGGCCGATCTGAAGCAGATAAGGCTCGATGACATCCTCGATCGTGTCGCGCGGTTCGGACAGTCCCGCCGCCAGCGTGTCCGCGCCGACCGGCCCGCCGCGATAGATGTCGGCGATCATCGTCAGATAGCGCCGGTCCATCGCGTCAAGTCCCAGCGCGTCGACCTCCAGCCGATTGAGCGCCGCGTCGGCGACTTTGGCATCGACCACCGCCGCCCCCGCGACGGTCGCGAAATCGCGCACGCGGCGCAGCAGCCGCCCGGCGATGCGCGGCGTCCCGCGCGACCGCTTGGCGATCTCCAGCGCCCCGTCGGACGCGATGCCCAGCCCCAGCAACCGCGCCGCGCGGCCGATCACTTGCTCCAGCTCGCCGTGCGTATAGAAATTCAGCCGCACCGGAATGCCGAAGCGGTCGCGCAGCGGTGTCGTCAGCAGGCCCTGCCGCGTCGTCGCGCCGACCAGCGTGAACTTCGGCAAGTCGATCCGCACCGAGCGCGCCGACGGTCCCTCGCCGATCATGATGTCGAGCGCGCGGTCCTCCATCGCCGGATAGAGGATTTCCTCGACCGCGGGCGCGAGCCGGTGAATCTCGTCGATGAACAGGACGTCGCCGTCCTCCAGATTGGTCAGCAGCGCCGCAAGGTCGCCCGCCTTGGCGATCACGGGACCGCTGGTCGAGCGGAAGCCCACGCCCAGCTCGCGCGCGACGATCTGCGCCAGCGTCGTCTTGCCGAGACCGGGCGGACCGTAGAAGAGGACATGGTCGAGCGCGTCGCTACGTGCTTTGGCGGCCTCGATGAAGATGCGCAGATTCTCGCGCGCCGCCGCCTGCCCGACGAATTCGGCGAGCGACTTGGGCCGCAGCGCGGCGTCGGCATCCTCGGGGGTGCGTTGGGGCGTGGTGAGTTCAGTCACGGTCTGGCGATACCCATAATTCTCGTCATGCTGAACTTGTTTCAGCATCCATGGCCCGACCGATCGGTTCCGCGCCAATGTTGAAGGCCAGATCGCGCCATTCGGGATTGTCGGTTTCGATCAGGTTGATCTTCCATGGACGATGCCAGTTCTTGAATTGCTTTTCGCGCGCGATGGCCAGTTCCATCGTGCCGAACAGCTCGAAATGGACAAGGCGACAGGTGCGATAGCGCGTTGCAAAACCGCCCGTGGTGCCGTTGCGATGCTGCCACAGACGCTGGACGAGATTGGATGTGACGCCGATGTAGAGCGTGCCATTGCGTTGGCTCGCGAGGATGTAGGTGCAGGGCTGAAAGACGTCGCGCATGGCTGTTCGCTCAGGGCCATGGATGCTGAAACAAGTTCAGCATGACGAGATTGAGAGGATGTTTCACTTCGCCACCCCGAACTTGTTTCAGGACCCACGGTCTGCCCATGCCGTTCATCACTTCGCCGCTTTCTTGAGCGCCGTCCGCACCAGTGCGTCCAGAGTCGCACTCGCGCCCAGTTCTTCGTTCGCTGCCGCGACGGCGGCGCTGGCTTCGCCCGGTTTGAAACCGAGACCCGTCAATGCCGCGACCGCGTCGCCGAGTGATCCCGCAGTGGCGGACAGGGTGGGATTCGAACCACCGGCAATCCCGCCCAGCGCGCCCGCCTTATCCCTCAGTTCATGCGCGATCCGCTGCGCCAGCTTCGGTCCGACGCCGTTCGCGCGGGCTATCATCGCGCTGTCGCCGGTGGCCAGCGCGCGTTGCAGGTCGGCGACTTCCAGTGCGGAGAGGATCGCCAGCGCGACCTTGGCGCCGACGCCCTGCACGCTGGTCAGCAGGCGGAACCAGTCGCGTTCCTCGGCGCGCGCGAAGCCCAGCAGGCGCAGGAAATCCTCGCCGACCAGCATTTCCGTGTGGATGGTGACGTCGCCGCCGACCGCGCCCAGCGCGTCCAGGGTGCGCGCCGACGCCTCGACCAGATAGCCGACGCCGCCGACGTCGATCACCGCATGGCCTGCGCCGCTGCTGTCGAGCCGTCCCGTGAGTTTCGCGATCATTCGCCGTGCCTAGCGCGATGGGAATGAAAAGGGAACATCTATGCTTCGGGCGGAGGCGCTTTCCCTTACCTGCTCGTCACCGTGAAACAAGTTCAGCATGACGAAGTCGGGAGGGGCAAGTGTTACTTCAAACACGCCGCCGATGGTTCGCATGGCAGATCGCGACCGCCAGTGCGTCCGCCGCGTCCGCCCCCGCTACTTTCGCGCCCGGCAGCAACACGCGCAGCATCGCCTGCACCTGTTCCTTCGCCGCGCCGCCGGTGCCGACGATCGCTTTCTTGACGAGGCGCGGGGCATATTCCGCGACCGTCAGCCCGCCGCGCGCGCAGGCGAGCAGTGCGACGCCGCGCGCGTGGGCGAGCTTCAGCGTCGATTGCGGATTGTCGTTGACGAAGACTTCCTCGACCGCCGCGCAGGCCGGCGCATGGTCGGCGATCACTGCCGCCAGCACGGTGTCGAGATGCGCGAGGCGGTCGGGCAGGGGCGCCTTGGCGTCGGTCCTGACCTGTCCGTTGGCGATGTGGGCGATCCGGCTGCCCTCGACGCGGATCACGCCCCAGCCCGTGCAGGACAAGGAGGGATCGAGACCGAGGATGATCATGATTCCTCCCCGGAAGGGGGAGGGGGACCACCCGTAGGGTGGTGGAGGGGGCTTGCGGCCTTACGCGACGTGACAGGCCGCCACCCCCCTCCGTCAGCGCTTCGCGCTGCCACCTCCCCACAAGTGGGGAGGATCGTTTTCACCCCAGTTTCTCCATCACCGCGTCGGGAATCTCATAATTGCCCCATACGGTCTGCACATCGTCGTCATCGTCGAGCGTGTCGATCAGCTTGAACAGGGTCTGCACGACGCCTTCGTCGGCGATCTCGCTCTTGATCGAGGGTTTCCACGCCAGCTTGACTCCCTCGGCCTCGCCCAGCCTGGCTTCCAGCGCCTTGGCGACTTCGTGCAGGCTGTCGACGCTGGTCCAGATGTCGTGGCCGTCCTCGGACGATTCGACGTCGTCGGCGCCCGCGTCGAGCGCGGCCTCGAACACCGTGTCGGCGTCGCCCGCCCCGACGGGGTAACTGATCAGGCCCAGCCGGTCGAAACCGTGGGACACGCTGCCCGAGGTGCCGAGGTTGCCGCCGTTCCGGCTGAACGCCGTGCGGACGTTGGTCGCAGTGCGGTTGCGGTTGTCGGTCAGCGCCTCGACAATCAGCGACACGCCGCCGGGACCATAGCCTTCATAGCGGATTTCCTCGTAATTGTCGCCGTCGCCGCCCGCCGCCTTGTCGATCGCGCGCTGGATATTGTCCTTGGGCATCGACTGCGCCTTGGCCGCGTTGACGGCGGCGCGCAGGCGGGCGTTGGCGTCGGGGTCGGGCAGGCCCGTCTTGGCCGCGACGGTGATTTCGCGGCTGAGCTTGGAGAAGAGGGCGCTGCGCTTTTTGTCCTGCGCGCCCTTGCGGTGCATGATGTTCTTGAATTTGCTATGGCCGGCCACAGCCTACCTCCATCGATGTGGAAAATTGTGGCGTCGCCCTAGCGCGGCGGGGCGGTGGTGGACAGAGATTTTTTGGCCGTCAATCGATCCCCAGCGCCGATTTATAGACGTCGAGGATCGCTTCCATTTCCTTGCGATCATGGATCGGCATTTTGCGCAGGCGGACGATCTGGCGCATGATCTTGGGGTCGTAACCTTGCGACTTCGCTTCGTTATAGGTGTCGCGGATGTCGTCGGCGATGCCCTTTTTCTCTTCTTCCAGCCGTTCGACGCGCTCGATGAACAGACGCAGTTGCTGGTCGGACACGGTGGCTTCGCTCATTTCATACTCCGCTGAGGTTGGGTGGTCGCAGGCGCGAGAATCGCCCCGGGCGCTCCCCCTAGCCGTGTCCGGGATTCTTCGCCATGCTTTCTTCCATCCGCCGAAGCTGTTCGGGCGTGGCGGGGACGTGAAAGCGCGCTTTCCATTCGGCGGTCGGCATCCCGTGGACGATCGCGCGGGCGCTTTCCCGGTCCAGCCCGCCGGCTTCGGCGATCCAGTCGCCCAGGCAGTTGCGGCAGAATCCGGCAAGCCCCATCAAGTCGATGTTCGCGGCGTCGCTGCGGTGCCGCAGCAGGCGGACGAGGCGGCGAAAGGCGGCCGCGGCGGCGGCATCGTCCAGCGCGTCGAGCGCATCGTCGGCGGGGATATTGTCGTCGCTGCAAGACATCGTCACTCTCCGGTTCGGGTAATGCATAGCTATACGGCCATTGCCTTGGCGCGCGCAACGCGCCATGCCGTGCGGGCATCAGCAAACGTCAGTCCAGCGGAGCGATCTTGGCCCACAGTATATCTCCCCGCCAGCGCAAGGTGCGCATCCTGGCGACTCTCGGTCCCGCGAGCGCCAATCCGGAGATGATCGCGGCGCTGCACCGCGCGGGCGCCGACGCCTTTCGCGTCAATATGAGTCATGGCGACCATGAAGGGCATCGCCAGGTGATCGCGGCGATCCGCGCGCTGGAAAAGGAAACCAGACGCCCGACGACGATCCTGGTCGATCTGCAAGGACCGAAGCTGCGCGTCGGCACGTTCCGCGACGGTCCCGCCGATCTGGTCAAGGGCGCGAAATTCGCCCTCGATGCCGATCCCGCGCCGGGCGACGCGCACCGCGTCCACTTGCCGCATTCCGAATTGTTCGCGGCGCTGGAACCCGGCACGCGCCTGCTGATCGACGACGGCAAGCTGGTGCTGCGCGTGAAGGTCGTCGAACCGACGCGCATCGAGACCGAAGTCGAAGTCGGCGGCCGCATCTCGGACCGCAAGGGCGTCAATGTTCCCGACGTCGTCGTCCCGCTCGCCGCGCTCACCGAAAAGGACCGCCGGGACCTGGCCTTCGCGCTGGAGCAGCATGTCGACTGGGTTGCGCTGTCCTTCGTCCAGCGGCCCGAGGATGTGGCGGAGGCACGGCGGCTGATCGGCGGCAAGGCGGCGCTGCTCGTCAAGTTCGAAAAGCCCGCGGGGGTGCAGCGGCTCGACGAGATATTGGAGATCGCCGACGCCGCGATGGTCGCGCGCGGCGACCTGGGCGTCGAACTGCCGCCAGAGGCGGTGCCGCCGCTGCAAAAGCGCATCGTCGCCACGGCGCGACGCATGGGCAAGCCGGTCGTGGTCGCGACGCAGATGCTCGAATCGATGATCGTGTCGCCGACGCCGACGCGCGCCGAGGTGTCCGACGTCGCCACGGCGGTCTATGACGGTGCCGATGCGATCATGCTGTCGGCGGAGACGGCGGCGGGATCGTGGCCGGTCGAGGCCGTGACGATGATGGACATGATCGCGCGCTCCGTCGAAGGCGATCCCGACTATTTCCGCCGCCTCCACTTCACGGAGACGCATCCCGATGCCACCACCGCCGACGCGTTGGCCGAGGCGGCGGGCGGCATCATCGCGACCATCGCCGCCGACGCGATCATCTGTTTCACGGCGTCGGGATCGACCGCGCGCCGCGTCGCGCGCGAGCGGCCCAATGCGCCGCTGCTGGTGCTGACGCCGAAGAAGGACGCGGCGCGGCGTATGGGGCTGCTGTGGGGCGCGCACGCGGTGACGACGCGCGACATCGGCAGTTTCGAGGAGATGATCGCCAAGGGCAAGCGCATGGCGCTGCGCCAGGGCGTCGGGCGCGCGGGGGCAAAGCTGGTGATGATGGCGGGCGTTCCCTTCGGCACGCCGGGTTCGACCAACGTGCTGCACGTCGCGACGCTGACGGGGGATGAGTTGAAGGGTTATAGCTGACTCTCCGTCATTGCGAGGAGCCGCAGGCGACGAAGCAATCTCCAGCTATCGTCCCGCCTTGCCGTTGGCTGGGGATTGCTTCGCTCCGCTCGCAATGACGATTTGAGCGCCGCCGCCACCAATCCTCTTCACCTGATTCAAATCGGGGCAGGCAAAATTGGTAAATCCTCTTTGCACCACGCACGCGTGGCGGCATAGTCGCTGCCAGTCGTGCGTCGGGGGTCCGCATCTGGGGAACCACGCGCCAGAATGGAGGTTCCGCCCGCGTGTCCGCACCTTTTCGTTTCCCGCGTTTCTTCGTCACCAGCCCGGCGCCCTGCCCCTATCTGCCGGGCAAGACCGAACGGAAGGTGTTCACGGAACTCAGCGGCAACAATGCGGGCGAACTCAACGACGCGCTGGGCCGAATCGGTTTTCGCCGCAGCCAGTCGGTCGCCTATCGGCCGAGCTGCGCCGACTGTGCGGCCTGCGTGTCGGTGCGCGTCTGCGCCGCCGAATTCCGGCCGAGCCAGTCGCAAAGGCGCACGCTGCGCCGCAACCGCGATCTTGTCGCCACGGCCTGCAAGCCCTGGGCGACGGAGGAGCAATATGCGCTGCTGCGGTCCTATCTGGGTTCGCGCCATCCCGACGGCGGCATGGCCGACATGGACGAGCAGGATTTCGCCGACATGGTCGAGCAGACGCCCGTCGACAGCTATATGATCGAATATCGCGAACCCGCCGCCGCCGATGGACGCCGCGGGCGGCTGGTCGGATGCTGCCTGACGGACCGGCAGGGCGACGGACTGTCGATGATCTACAGCTTCTTCGACGCGCATCATCCGCTGCGCGAGGGGCTGGGCACTTACATCATCGCCGACCATGTGCTGCGCGCGGCGCAGGCGGGGCTGCCCTATGTCTATCTCGGCTATTGGATCGAGGGGTCCGCGCGCATGGCCTATAAGACGCGCTTCCGCCCGATCGAGCGGCTCGGTCCCGATGGCTGGTCGCGCTTTGAGCCGGGGATGTCCGATCGGATGGCGGCGCTGTTCGAAATGGCCTGAAGCGCGCCCGGCATTGACGCGCGCTTTTTTCCGGCTCATTGAAATAGCGGGGAAATTCGAGGGCGGGAACAAAGGAGACGCTCTTGTTCCGACACCCTGCCGCCGCAAAGACCCTGTTCACATCCGCCATCATCGCCGCCGTGCTGGCGCTGCCGTCGCAGGCGGCGCAGCGTCAAGGCGCGGGAACGCGCAGCGGCGCGACGATCAACGGCGTCGACCAGGCGCACGAGATCGATTGCGCGGGCCGCCCCGCCGAAGTGTCGGGATCGGGCAACAACATCCGCTTCGTCGGCGACTGCCCCGGCCTGACCGTGAACGGCGTCGGCAACCGGATCAGCATCACCGTCCAGCCCGGCGCGCCGATTGCGGTTTCGGGCGTCGACAATATCGTCGACTGGCGCGTCGCCGGACAAGGCAAACCGCGCCTGTCGGTCACGGGCGTCGACAATCAGGTCCGCCCGCTGCGATAAAGGCGGATTTCTTTCATTCGTCATGCTGAACTTGTTTCAGCATCCATGGTCCGCCTTCCCGGTTTACGCCGCGCTTGCCGCGTCGACAGGCCATGGATGCTGAAACAAGTTCAGCATGACGATATAAAGGGAGAAGGACGTCGATCCTTCAAACAGGTCCACATCGCGGACTTCCACCTGCTTGACCCGCCCCCGCTTTCAGGGGCATAGCCGTGCTTCAAGGACAAATAGTCCGGGTCGCATCCATCTAGGGGAAACCGCCGGGGCACGGGCGGCGGGGGAAAGGGATGCCGGTGCAGGGATTCATCGCCATCACGGCCGGAACGCCGCGCGCATGAACGAGCGCGTGAAGGTCGCGATCATCGGTTCGGGTCCCGCGGGTCTCAGCGCCGCGGCGCGCGCCGCGCAGCTGGGGCTGAGCCATGTCCTGCTGGAAAAGACGGACCATCTGTCCGACACCATCTTTAAATATCAGAAGGGCAAGCGCGTCCTCGCGACGCCCGAACGGCTCGATCTGCGTTCAGACTGCCGCTTTTCCGAAGGCGCGCGCGAGACGATCCTGGCGGGCTGGGACGAGGATGCGGCGCGGAGCGGCGTGAATGTCGCCTATCACGCCGATGTCGTCGAAGTCGGGGGCACAAAAGGCGGCTTCACCATCCGCACCGCGCGCGGCGACCTGTTTGAGGCCGAGCATGTCGTGCTGGCGATCGGGACGCAGGGCAATCCGAACCGGCTGCGCTGCGACGGCCACGACTTGCCGCACATCATCTATCAGGTCGACGATCCGGAGGATTATCGCAACCGGCACATCACCGTGATCGGGTCGGGCGACGCGGGAATCGAAAATGCGCTGGGCGTGGCCGAAGAGGCGCTGGAAAACAGCGTCACTATCCTCAACCGATCCAAGGATTTCGCGCGCGCCAAGGCCAAGAATGTCGCCGACCTGATGGAGGCGAGCGAAAGCGGGTTGATCGCCATCCGCACCGAAACGCAGCCCAAGCTGGTCGAACCGGGCTGGCTGACGCTGGAGACGCCGACGGGCGAGGAGCGGATCGAATGCGACCTGATCGTCGCGCGGCTGGGTTCGGTTGCGCCGCGCGCCTTCGTCGAGGCGATGGGGATCGCCTTCACCGGGCCGGACCGGGAGGCGTTTCCGAAACTGTCGCCGACCTTCGAATCGACGGTGCCGGGCATCCATGTGATCGGCGCGCTCGCGGGCTATCCGCTGATCAAGCATTGCATGAACCAGGGGCATGACGTCATCGAGTTCATCAATGGTAACACGGACCTGACGCCCGCCGACGAAAAGGATCTGGCGGCGATCTTCGCGGACCTGCCGGGGCAGAGGAGCGTCGACGAATGGCTCGACCATCTGCGCGCGCAGGTGCGGATCTTCGCCGATGTGTCGCCGCTCCAGATGCGCGAGTTCATGCTCGATTCGAAAGTCGCCTGTTATCGCGCGGGCGACGTGGTGTTCGAAAAGGGCGAGCCGGGATCGTCGCTGTTTGCCGTCGCCGACGGCCATGCGGCGGTCGAGGTCGGTCCCGGCGTCATCGTGCCGATCGAGCGGGGGTCGATCTTTGGCGAAGTCGGGCTGATTTCCGGGCGCAAGCGCGGCGCGACGATCCGCGCGGGTGAAGACGGCATCTTCGTCGAAATGTCGCGCACGGCGGCGCTGAAGCTGATGGCGGCGGTGCCGGGGGCGAAGCGCGCGATCGATCGCATCGCGCTCGAACGCCAGTTGCTCCAGCTTTTCCAGGGCGGGCTGACGGCGGACGATCTTCAGGCCGCGCTCGACGCCGCCGAAGTGATCCGCGTGCCCGCGGGGCAGGTGGTGCTGGCGGAAGGCGACGAGGGCGACGACATCTATGTGATCCGTTCCGGCTCGATGGTCGTCGAAAAGCAGGTCGGCGGGCGGCCGATCTTCCTCTCCTATCTTCCGGCGGGCAGCTTCTTCGGGGAGATG
>PHEM01000546.1 GCA_002842935.1 Alphaproteobacteria bacterium HGW-Alphaproteobacteria-13
GGCGGCTTCACGACCTTTTCGTCGTTCAGCATGGAATTCTGGCTGCTGTTCGAACGCGGCCAGATGGCGCAGGCCACCGCCTATGTGCTGGGTTCGGTGATCCTCGGCATCGCTGCCTGCGGGCTGGGCCTGTTCGTCATGCGGCAGATACCGGCATGAAACAGGACGGCGCCACCGTCGCGGAGGAAGATGACGGCATCCGGCTGGACCGCTGGTTCAAGCGCCACCGGCCGGGGACGCCGCACGCGCTGATCGCGCGCTGGGCGCGCTCTGGCGAACTGACCGTCGACGGCAAGAAGGCCGACGTGTCCGACCGCATCGCGGCGGGACAGCGCCTCGCCATGCCGGTGCCGCCCGTCGAAGCGGCGGCGCGTCCGGCGCGCAAGGATCGACCGCTGACCGACGCTGACATCGCGCTGGCCGAATCGATGCTGATCCACCGCGACGCCTCCGCGCTGGTGCTCGACAAGCCGCCGGGGCTGGCAACGCAGGGCGGCACCAAGACGGAAAGCCATGTCGACGGCCTGCTCGACGCGCTGAAGTTCGACGGCCCTGTGCGGCCGAAGCTGGTCCACCGGCTCGACAAGGACACGTCCGGCGCGCTGCTCGTCGCGCGCACGCCGCGCGCGGCGGCCTGGTTCGCCAAGGCCTTTTCGAACCGCAGCGCGCGCAAGACCTATTGGGCGATCATCGTCGGCGTCCCCGACATCGCGCAGGGGGAGATCGACCTGCCGCTCGCCAAGCAGCCGGGGTCGGGCGGCGAAAAGATGCACGTCCACGATGACGGCCTGCCGTCGAAAACGCGCTATCGCGTCATCGAGCGCGCGGGCAACAGCGCGGCGTGGGTCGAGCTGCAACCGCTGACGGGACGCACGCACCAGCTTCGCGTCCATATGGCGGCGATCGGCCACCCGATCGTCGGCGATGGCAAATATGGCGGCAAGGGCGCCTTCCTGACCGGGACGATCAGCCGCAAGCTGCACTTGCACAGCCGCCGCCTGCGCATCGACCATCCCGACGGCGGCGCGCTCGACATTTCGGCGCCGGTGCCGGAGCATTTCGCGGCGAGCCTCGACGCGCTGGGTTTCGATCCGCTGCTCGGCGACATACTGGCCGAGGAAGCGCCCCGCGCCTCGCCCCGCACCGCGCAAAAGGCGAAGGCCAAGGCCCATGCCAAGCAGGTCCGCAAGGCGCGGCGCGGCGAGCGGCGCGGGCGCGGCGACGCCCCCGCCAACGCAAAGGGACCGCCGAAACGCGGCCCGGCCAAGCCCGGCGGCCGCAAGCCCGGCCCGCGCAAGGCCCGTTGATGGACACGCCATGACCCGCACGCCCGAATCCCTTGCCCGCGCGCGCTTTTTCGCGATCGGTTCGATGCGCATCCTGGGCGCGATCTTCATGCTGGCGGGCTTCGCCCTGATTCGCGGCGGTCTCGAACTGGCGGGACAGCCCGGC
>PHEM01000547.1 GCA_002842935.1 Alphaproteobacteria bacterium HGW-Alphaproteobacteria-13
TGTGCGTGTCATCGCCCCCGATGGCCTGAGTGTTGACGAGCAGGCCTAACAAGGTGCTGCCGAACATGGTTAAAACCGCGTTGATGAACCGCCCCGTGCCGCGCGTGCGACGAGCTGAGGGCAAAGTGTCAGCTTATTTTACAGGTAGTTACGTTTGCCTGCGTTATCTAACGCAAAAGGGGCGATCCCTTGCCGGAACCGCCCCTGTCTGAGTGATGCGATATGCGAATCTATTCGCGATGCTGATCCATCAACCGCTGCATCAGATAGATGAATTGCAGCGCCTGCAGCTTGGCGCGCTGATCATTATCGACCCCGCCCGAATGCCCTCCGGTGGTGTCTTCGAAGTAGTAATAGGGCTGGCCCAACGCCTTCAGCCGCGCCGCGCCCTTGCGCGCGTGGGCGGGGTGGGTGCGGTCGTCCGCGGTCGATGCCCACAGGAACGGCGCAGGGTAATCGACCCCCGCAACGATCTTCTGATAGGGTGAATAGGCCTCGATCCAGGCGCGCTGTTCGGGGATGCGCGGGTCGCCATATTCGCCGATCCACGATGCCCCGCGCCCGATCAGGTGGAACCGCAGCATATCGAACAGCGGGATCTGCACGATCGCCGCGCCAAACAGGTCTGGCCGCTGGGTAAACGCGGTTCCGACCAGCAAGCCGCCCTGCGAACCGCCCTGAATGCCGAGATGCCGGGGCGAAGTGAAGCCGCGTTTCACCAGATCATCGCCCACCGCGATGAAATCATCCCAAGTGCGCTGTTTGTTTTCGCGGATCGCGGTCTGGTGCCAGTTCGGCCCGAATTCCCCGCCGCCGCGCAGGTTGGCGAGCACATAGGCGCCGCCCTTTTCCACCCACAGTTTGCCCGTGCTGCCAAGGTATCCGGGCAGGCGCGGCACCTGAAACCCGCCGTATCCGGTCAGCAGCGTCGCGGTGGTGCCGTCGATCACCATGCCTTTGGGCTTGACGATGAAATAGGGGATCTTGGTGCCGTCGGCGCTGGTGGCCTCGTGCTGTTCGACCTCGTCGACCCAGATCCGTCGGCGGGCCCCTGCGGGTTCAATCTGCAGTTGCAGGAGCACCTGTTCGGCCAACGCCATCACGGGCTCCTTCACCGCAGCCTTGTCCGGGTCCTCCGCGGGCGTGGGCTGCAGCTGCGTCGCCACGGTGACGGGGGCGAAGGGGCTCCACAGCCCCCCTGGCTGCGAACTCAGCCTCACATACATCAGGGCCATGGAGAGCAGCAGGACGAGGATGACACCGGTCATCAGCATGGGTACGCGTCCGAATCCGCCCGGTTTCGGAGACAGGATCTGGCGGATCTCCGCGAGGCTCTTCTCGGTCGTGCGGGGCCTGGAGGAGACGGGGAGAAGCGTGGGGGCCTTCTGGGACCGCATCAGATCCTCGAGCAGCGGCAGCAGGACCTCCTTGAGGGCGAAGATGTTCTGCG
>PHEM01000085.1 GCA_002842935.1 Alphaproteobacteria bacterium HGW-Alphaproteobacteria-13
GACGCGACGGCTTCGCGGTGCGCTTCGCCGACGTCGCGCGCGCGGGCAGCCTCGACAAGCTCGACCTCGAACAGGCCAATGCGATCGTGCTGACCATGGACAATCGGGTCCAGCAGCTGCGCATGACCCGGCTGCTGCGCCAGCGCTATCCGGCCCTGTCGGTCATCTCCCGCGCGCGCGACGCCGACCATGCCGCCGCCCTCTATCAGGCGGGGGCAAGCGACGCCGTGCCCGAAACGCTCGAAAGCTCGCTGCAACTCGCCGAGGCGGTGCTGGTCGATCTCGGCGTCGCGATGGGACCCGTGATCGCGTCGATCCACGACGTCCGCGCCCGTATGCGCCACGACATCATGACCAAGGGCGCACTCGACCGCGAACCGCGCATCCGCAAGCTGCGGACGCCGGAGAGCTGAGGCGGCGGGCTGCCCCCGCCCCTATCGCCCGCCCGACGCGGCGGGCGCGCCCTTCCCCAGCGCGCCCTTCCCCAGCGCCGACGCCTCGGCCAGCGTCATGCCCTGCGGCAGGATCGCCATCGCCCATTGCCGATCGGGCGACAGATAGCGCCGCGCGAGCCGCTGGACATCGGCGGCGGTGACGGCGGCGATATCCTGTTCGATGCTCAGCGCGTTGGCGGCGATGCGCGGGTCGCGCGTCGCGCCTTCCAGCAGATACATCCAATAGACGTTGCCGGTCGATGCCCGCATCACCTGTTCGCGAATCGGCCCGGCGTTGCGCGCCAGTTCGTCGGCGCTCACGGGACGGGCGACCAGATCGGCGGCGATGTCCCGCGCTATGGCGTAAAAGCGGTCGATATCCTTGGGCGCCAGCAGGCTACCGACGAGCAGATAGCCGCCGCAGCCTTCGAATCCCGTCGGCCAATGGCTGTCGACCACGGGACCATAGCTCGCCCCCTGCTCGCTGCGCAGGCGGTCGAACAGACGGTCGTTGAAGATCGCGGCGAGTATCTCCAGCCCGCGCGCGTCGCGCGGCGCGGCGACCCCGCCGCTTGTCGGCCAGGCCGCCATCGCCGCCGCCTGCCCCTTTTCGCCGCGATGATAGGAAAGGTCCGGCGTATCGCGGTGCGCGGCAAAGGCGACGCACTGGCCGCTGGGCGGCGTGATCGCCTGTCGCGGCGGCAGCGCGCCCAGCGTCTCGGCAAGGATCGCCTTGTAGTCGAGCGCCGACAGGTCACCGAAAATCTGCACCTCGATCGGGCCGCTCGCAAGGCGCGGTTCCCAGAAGGTGCGGAAGGCGGCGGGCGTCAGCGCTGCGATCTCCGCCTTCTCGGGCGGTGCCCAGCGCGCGTCATTGCCCGTCAGCCAGCCTTGCAGATGGCGGTCGAGCACGGCGTTCGGGGTCGCGTCGTTGAGTTCATACCCCGTCAGATAGCCGACGCGCAGCCGCTCGACCGGCGCCGCGTCCCAGCGCGGAAAGGCCAGCTTGCCCGCCATCAGCCGCAACTGGTCGGCGAAATCGGCGGGCTTGCTTTCCGCCGACAGTTCGAACGCATCGTCGTCGATCGCGAAATTCATCTGGATCTGGCGCCCGTTGGTGAGCTGGTCGATCTCATTCTGCCCCCACGGCCCGATGCCGCTCGCGACCAGCGCATAGTCGCCGGTCCACAAGAGGTTCGGCGCGTCGGCGGCGACGCTGCGGTTGCCCGTGCCGAAGCGGACGTTGACGCGCACCTTGCCAGGCTCGACGCGATTGTCGGACACCAGCGCCGTCACGCCGTTGGCGAATTCGAGGCGTTCGGCGCGCAGGCCGGGCAGCGGCGCGGTCGATACGATCGCGCCGGGCTGGCCGAAGGCGGGAAGCTGGCTGAAGTCGGCCTTGACCGCCGCCAGCCGGTCGTCGCGCGCCGCCGCCGGGGCCGCGAGCGCCGCAAGTAGCGCCGCCTCTCCGCCCGCATCCTTTGCCGGCGTGGTCAGCACGAGGCGCGTGACCGGCGCGCTGAAGATCGCCTTGCTGATGTCCAGCATCACTTGCGGCGTCGCCGAGGCGCGGATCGACTGGAACAGATCGACCTGTCCTTGCGGGTTCGTCACCACTTCGTGGATATCGACGGCGCGCACCAGATCGTCGGCGAGCCGTCCCCCCGGCTCGTTGCGCGCATTTTCCAGCTCCTTCGCCAGAAACGCCTCGATCTCGTTCGCCTCGCGGTCGATGTCGGCCTGCGACGGCGCCGTCGTCACGGCGTCGGCGATCACGCCGCGCACATCTGCCAGCGCCGAGGGCCAGTCGCTGAGCGGGACGATCTGCGCCATCGTCACATCGGCGCTGCGGCTGACATATTCCTGCTGGACTGTCGCGACCAGATAGCTGCCGCCGCTGCGCGCCCGGTTTTCCAGCCGCCGGTTGACCAGCGCCAGCGCGAGATATTCCAGATAGAGCCGCCGCGTATTCTCGATCGTGTCGATGCGCTTGTGCCAGGGGCGGATCATCGCCAGCGTCAGCGAGAGCGGCTGGTTCGCCTCGACGATCTCGCGCACCGTCGCCGCCTTGGGATCGGGCTTGCCGAAATCGGGCTGCGCGGGCCTTGCCCCCTTGCCTTTCCAGTCGCCGAAATATTTGGCGATCAGCCCCGCGAATTCAGCCGGGTCGCCGTCGCCGACGATCACGATCACGGCGCGTTCGGGGCGATACCATCGATTGTGAAAGGCCGCGACGGCACGCGCTGTCGCCGCGCCGAGCGAGGCCGTGGTGCCGATCGGCGAGCGATCGCCGAGCAACTGCCCGGCAAAAAGATGCGCGTTGGTCGCGTCGCCGATCCGCTTTTGCGGTCCATCCGATTCGCGCAGTTCGGACAGGACGACGCCGCGTTCCGCCGCCACCGCCGCCTCGGAAATGCGCGGTTCGCGAACCATGCCCGCGAGCAGCCGCATGCTTTCATCGAGGTTGGCGGGCGTCACGCTCGGCAGATCGAGCTGATAGACGGTCTGCGTCGGCGTCGTCTGCGCGTTCGAATCGCTGCCGAAGGTCACGCCGAAACGCTGCCAGATGCGCTTTGCCTCGCCATCGGGAATATGCTCCGATCCCCGGAAGGTCAGATGTTCGAGCAGGTGCGCGAAACCGCGCTCCTTGCCGGTTTCGAACAGCGAACCGACATCCATGCGGACGCGGATCGACACTTGCCCCGGCGGCACGCCATTGTTGCGCACGGCATAGCGCACACCGTTGGGAAGCGTGCCGAACCGCCATGCGGGGTCGCGCGGAATGTCGCTGCCGGCATAGAGCCAGTCGGCGTTCGCGGTCCGGCCGTCCGCCTTCGCCGTCGTCTTGCCCGTCGTTTGCGCATGAACGGCAGGCGGCGACAGCAGCAGCGCCGCCCCCGCGCAGGCGGACAGGATCGAACGGACGAAAGCGAGCGAGACACGCCGGGGGAGAATGGACATCAGGCCATCTTATCGCCTTCGAAGCTTGCTGGCCACTGAACTGTCATGCCCTTGTCGCGCGCCGTCCATCGACCTATCGGGAAAGGATGGAATCCGCATCCGCCCCGCTCGCCGCCATCGTCCAGATGACGAGCGGCATCGATCCCGCCGCCAATCTCGCCGCCATCGACCGCGCAATGGGCGAAGCGGCGGCCGGGGGTGCGGCCATGGCCTTTCTTCCCGAAATGTCGCTGCTGCTCGACCGCGACCGCAAGCGGTCGGCGGCGCATATCGCGCGCGAGGGCGACAGCCCCTGGCCCGCCGCCTTGCAGGACATGGCGCGGCGGCATGGTCTGTGGCTGCACACGGGATCGATGCCGCTGCTTGCCGAGGACGGCGAGCGGCGCGTCAACCGCAGTCATGTGATCGCCGCCGACGGCAGCATCCGCGCCCGCTATGACAAGATCCACATGTTCGACGTCAGCCTGCCCACGGGCGAGAATTGGACCGAATCGGCCGCCTATGCGGGCGGCGGCGATCTGGTCGTCGTCGATACGCCGCTGGGGCGCATGGGGCTGAGCATCTGTTTCGACCTGCGCTTTCCAGAACTCTATCGCGCACTGGTCGAACTGGGTGCCGATATCCTGGCGGTTCCCGCCGCCTTCACGGTCCCGACCGGCGAGGCGCACTGGCACGTCCTGCTGCGCGCCCGCGCGATCGAGACGGGCTGCCACGTCATCGCGGCGGCGCAAGCGGGCCGCCACGAAGACGGCCGCGCGACCTATGGACACAGCCTTGCCGTCGATCCGTGGGGCAGACCGCTGGCTGACATCGCAGACGCGGCGGATGGCGTGCCCTGTCGCATCGCCTTTGCCGCGACCGCCCCAGACGCGTCGGCGGAGGCGCGGCAGGCCATCCCCCTCGCCCGGTCCCGCGCGGCCCGCAACATCGTGCTTTGAGGCGGCAGGCGGCGGTTGGCTGCGCACGCCATTGCCAAGCCGCCAAGGCGCTCCAAGGGGGGGGGGGGCAGTTGTTTGCCCATGCCCGCCGATATCCATCCTTCGTCATGCTGAACTTGTTTCAGCATCCATGGCGTGACCGCATGGCAAACGCTGCGCAAACCGGGAAGGCGGACCATGGATGCTGAAACAAGTTCAGCATGACGGGAATGAGAGAAAGGGCTGATTCCTTCAAACTATGCCACAGCCCAAAGGAGAGAAGGAATTTCGCCGGACTCCAGACGCACAAAAGGCCCCGAGCATGGCTCGGGGCCTTTTGGCTATCTTTCGATCAGCCGTGGATTACGGGCTGGTCGGGGTGTCGTCGTCGTTGTCCGACGCGATCACGATGCCGGCAATGATCGCGGCAAGCGCAGCAAGCGCGATGATCCAGCCCGAGCTACCTTCCAGTTCGCTCTGACCTTCAACGGCCGACACCGAGTCGACAGCGAGAGCCGGAGCGGCCGACGCTGCCATCGGAGCAGCGATCATCGAGGTCGCTGCGAGGGAGATCGCAGCCTTCGTAAGCAGGTTCATCTTATTCTCCGTCCACTGGATAATTTTCTCGAATCGCGTCGTCTGCTTTGCGTCCGACCCGATTCAGTGCAGCCTCTTTAGGCGTCCCGACGCCCAATTGCAACGGTGATTTCCCTACGCGGCAATTCTTATGAATTTGCTAAGATAGGGAAATTTGCCCGCGCCCCTATCCGCGCCGGACGCGTTCAAAGGGTTCGCTGGTCACGGGATAGCCCAGATCGTCCGGAATGCAAAGATGCGTGCTCCCGTCCCGTTCCTCGATCCAGGGCGTGATCAGCCGCACCGGAAACTGCCCGGCGTGCTGCGTGAATCGGGAAAAACTGGGTTGCTGCCCCAGCCGCTCCAGATTGCGGCGCGTCGGAAAGATCACCGACACGTCGCCGCGGTCGGCCATGTCGAGCGTCGCGTGCGCGCTGGCCCAGAAGATATGGCTGTGCTCGGCCTCGTCGACCGACAGTTCGTGGCCGTGGGGCGGCGCGGCGACGGCATAGAATCGCGTGTCGAAGGTGCGCGCTTCCTTGAAATTGGGGCACCAGCGGGCAAAGGGCACCAGCGCGTCGAGCGCGATTCGCTCGGCCCGCGCGGCCAATATGTCCGACAGCAGCGTCTCGCCAAGCAGCGCGCGCCGCACCTCTTCCACGTCGCGCTCGCCAAGCGTCGGCCAGCCGACCGCGAGACCCGTTTCCTCCAGCGTCTCGCGCAAGGCGGCGACACGCGCCGCGCCGTCGGGATCGCCGTCGGCAAAGCCGTGCTGGCGCGCGACCAGATAATCGTCGGGATCGATCCGCCCGCCGGGAAAGACGACCGCGCCCGCCGCGAAGGCCATCGTCTGCGACCGCTTGACCATCAATATCTCGTCGGGTCCGCCATCGGCCGAGGGCCGCATGATGACGAGAGTCGCGGCCGGAAGGGCGCCTGCGGGAAGGTGGGAATCGCTCATGCCCAAGGCGATAACTCCGCACCCGCCGCTTGTCATCCCGGCATTGCGGATGCGGGCGGACCGTGCAAGATGCGCGGGCGACGGCAGGCCGGGAGCGGAACCATGGGAATCCTGGAGATTTTGGGCGTCGCCGGCAGCCTCAGCCTTTTGGCGGGCTGGCGGCTGTATCTGACGATCCTTGCCACGGGAATCGCGATGCATTTCGGCTGGCTGCCGCTGCCCGAACATCTGAAGGCGTTGCAGATCCTGACCGATCCGTGGGTGCTGGGGGTCGCCGCCGTCGGCACGCTGGCCGAATTCCTGGCCGACAAGGTGGCGTGGATCGATTCGGCGTGGGACGCCGTGCACGGCGTGGTCCGCCCGCTCGGCGGCGCCTTGCTGGCGCTCGCGCTCGTCGATGCGTCCGACCCGGCATGGCAGGTCGTCGCCTTCCTGCTCGGCGGCGGCGGCGCGCTGCTGAGCCACGGCGCCAAGGCGACGACGCGCGCCGTCGTCAACATCAGCCCCGAACCGTTCAGCAATGCGGCGGTCTCGACCGGCGAGGATGTGGCGACGACGGGTCTCCTCGCACTCGCCATCGCCTATCCGGCGCTGGCGGTCGTGATCGCGATCCTGCTGGCCGCCGCCGCCGTGGTCGTCATCATCGCGCTGCGCCGCCTGCTCCGCAACATCAAGGCGACGCTGAAACGCGCGCTGGGGGATGAACCCGCTGTCTAAGAGGGCAGCAGCGCCTTCAGCGGCGTTTCGGCGTCGGCCAGCTGCTCCGCCGTCGCGGCCAGTCTGGCCGTGACGATCATGCGGCCCTGCACATAATCCTTTGTGGCATTGACGCAGTCGATCGCGATCACTTTCCCGCCCTTGAGGTAGAGGACAGAGAAGCTGCGGCTGGCGACGTCGCCGCGCAGCACCGTCTGGTCATGCCCCGCCGACAGGCCCGCGGTCTGGAGCTTCAGGTCATATTGGTTCGACCAGAACCACGGAATCGCATGGTAAGGCGCCTCGTCGCCGCAGATGCCCCTGGCGACGACATTGGCCTGGTCATTGGCGTTCTGCACCGATTCCAGCCGGATCGTCGCGCCTTCCGCAAAATCGTTCACATGCGCCGCGCAGTCGCCGATCGCATAGATGTCGGGCAGGCTGGTCCGGCAAAGCCGGTCGACGAGCACGCCGTTGCCGCCTTCCGCCCCCGCCGCGATCAGCGGTTCGACGGCGGGCACGATGCCGATGCCGACGATGACCAGGTCGGCAGGGATGACTTCGCCGTCCGACAGGCGCACGCCCGTCACATGATCGCCGCCCTCGATCGCCGTAACCGACACGCCCAGCCGCAGATCGACGCCGCGATCGCGATGTTCCTGTTCATAGAAGCGCGACAGCGGCTCGCCCGCGACGCGCGCCAGCACGCGGTCGAGCGCCTCCAGCAGCACGACTTTCTTGCCGGCCTTGGTCAGCACCGCCGCCGCTTCCAGCCCGATATAGCCGCCGCCGATCACGACGATCTGCTTCGCCGTTTCCGCCGCCGCCTTCATCGCGTCGGCGTCGGCGCGCGTGCGCACGCCCTGCACGCCCGGCAAGTCGCCGCCGGGAATCGGCAGCATCCGGGGACGTCCGCCGGTCGCCCACACCAGCTTGCCATAGCCGATCGTTTCGCCGCCGTCGGTCGTCACCCTGTGCGCGGAAGAATCGACCGACACGACGCGCTTGCCGAGCAGCATCGTCACGTCGCGCTCGTCCCAATATTTGGCGGGGCGGAGCTGGATGCGCTCGAATTCCTTTTCACCCGCGAAATATTCCTTCGACAGCGGCGGGCGCTCATAGGGCAATTCCGGTTCGTCGCCGACGATCGCGATGCTGCCTTCGAATTTCTGCGTGCGCAGCATCACCGCGACTTGCGCGCCGCCATGGCCCGCGCCCACGATCACCACGTCGAAATGCATCGGCCTCTCCCCTTTCGCTACGAAAATATGTGTTTTCGCGCGCGTCCTTTGCATGGCGCGGCGGGTGAGGCAAGCACTCAGGCGGCGGTCGCGGCGTCCCGGTCACAGGGTTTGATCGGCCCGCGATGGCTGTCGAACTGCGCCGCCACCAGCCGCGCATAGGGCAGCGCGCGATCGCGCAGCACCAGGTCGTCGCCGTCCCAGTCGATCAGCTGCTGCGCCTCGAAATCGGCGAGCGAGGCGCGCGCCGGCACCGCCCAGCGGTGCGCGAGATTGGCGCGGCCACGGCACAGAAGGTCGCGGATGATCGCCGCGCGCTCCCCTTCCTGCGCATCGACGGCGACGCCGCGCGCCGTCGCCAGCTGCCCTTCGCCGATCCGGTCGCGATAGACGCCCGCGCGCTTTTCATTCTGGACGATCAGGCCGGGGAACTTGCTGATCGCGCTGGCGCCGAAGCCCAGCAGGACCGGGGCGTCATCCTCCGTAAAGCCCTGGAAATTGCGGTTCACGCGGCCCTCGCGCGCGGCGATCGCCAGTGGGTCGTCGGCGCGCGCGAAATGGTCGAAGCCGATGGGGATATAGCCCGCCGCCGTCAGCCGGGCATGACCGTGCTGCGCCTGTTCGAAGCGCAAAGCATGACCCGGAAGATTGCTGTCGTCGATCCGCCGCTGGCGCGGGATCATCGAGGGAAGATGGGCATAGCCGAACAGCGCGACGCGGCTCGGCGCGAGGCGAATCGTCTCGTCCAGCGTTTCGTCGAGATCGGCGAGGCTCTGGTTCGGCAGGCCGTACATCAGGTCGAAGTTGATCGCCTCTATCCCGCGCAGCCGCAGCGCCGCGACCGCCGCCTCGATCTCCGCCAGCGGCTGGATGCGCCCGATCGCCTTCTGGATATGCGGCGCGAAGGTCTGCACCCCCAGGCTGACGCGCGTGACGTTCGACGCCGCCAGCACCAGCGCCCATTCGGCGGTGAAGCCGCGCGGATCGATCTCCACCGACACGTCGGGGCGCGTGACGTCGAACACGGTCAGCATCGTGTCGAGCAGGCGCACGAAATCGACGGGCGCGATCGCATTGGGACTGCCGCCGCCGAAGGCGATGCGCCGCACGCGGGCGCGCCCGCCCAGCCGTTTCGCCACCAGCGCGATTTCGGCCCGCAGCGCGGCCAGATAGTCGGTCAGGCGCTGCTTGCGGTTCGCCGCGCCGGTGTTGCACCCGCAATACCAGCAGATATTCTCGCAAAAGGGGATGTGGGCATAAAGCGAGACGGGCGTCGCCGATTCCACGGCGTCGAGCGCCCGCACGAAATCAGCCGCGCCGACATCCTCGGCAAATTCCACCGCGGTCGGATAGCTGGTATATCGCGGCACTGGCTTGGCAAGCAGGTCGGGGTGATAGCTCCACATGCAGATCAGCCTATGCCGCGCCTGTCCATGGCGCATTGATCGAAGTCAAATCAACAACAGCCCTTCCTGCCGTTCGCCGCCTTGCCGCGGCGGTCCGTCGCTGCGTGACAGGCCTTGGCGCAGTTTTCCTGACGCTTCGGCGCAGCGGGATCTGCCGGGACGACCAGCAGATGCGTGCCGCCGCCGCAGGCCGGCGCGGCGATCAGCTGCGCGCCGCCCGCCAGCGGCGCCAGCGCAAGGCCCCCTGCGCCCGCGGCAAAGGCGATGCGGCGCATCACGGCTTCGCCTCCTCTTCCTCATCCTCGACGAAGATGCGCAGCGCCGCGCCGTCGAGATCGTCATACTGCCCCTTGCGCAGCGACCAGAAGAAGGCCGCGAGGCCCAGCAGCCCGAAACCGAGCGCGATCGGGATCAAAAAGACCAGTCCGTTCACCGGATCGCCCTTTTCAGGCGCAGCGCGTTGCCGACGACGATCAGCGACGATCCCGACATGGCAAGGGCCGCGACCAGCGGCGTGACATGGCCCAGAAAGGCCAGCGGCACCGCGATCACATTATAGCCGATCGCCGCCACGAAATTCTGCCGCACGATCGCCTGCGTCCGCCGCGCCATGCGGATCGCCTGCGCCACCGGCATCATCCGGTCGCCCAGGAAGATGCAGTCGGCGGCGTTCTTGCCCGCGTCGCTCGCCGAACCCGGCGCCATCGAGGCATAGCCCGCGGCGAGCGCGGGACCGTCGTTCAGCCCGTCGCCGATCATCAGCACCTTGTGCCCCGCCGCCGTCTGGCGCGCGATGGCGGCCAGCTTGTCCTGCGGCGACATGCCCGTCTGCGCCGTCAGGCCCAGCACGCGCGCGACGCTCGCCACCGCTTCGGCGCGGTCGCCCGACAGGATCGTCGGCTCGACGCGCTCGGCGCGCAGCGCCGCGATCGTCTCCGCCGCGTCGGGACGCAGCTGGTCGGCGAACAGGATCGTCGCGACAGCCTGTCCCGCGATGCTATATTCGGTCGCGAGCGCGCCGCCCTCGACCGCGCCGCGCGGACGGCCCAGCGCGACAGCCTGCCCCCGCCATTCGGCCTCGACGCCGAATCCCGGCGTCTCGCGCACATCCTCGACCGGCTCGGGCGTCACGCCCTCGGCGGCGAGATCGCGGCGCAGCGCCTCGCTGAGCGGATGGCGGCTGAGCTGCGCGAGCGCCAGCAGCACGCCCCGGTCGCGCGCGGGGACGGCGTCGAGATTGGTCGCGACCGGACGGCCGAGCGTCAACGTGCCGGTCTTGTCGATCATCGCCCGGTCGACTTCGGCCAGGCGTTCGAGCGCGGAGCCGTCCTTGATCAGCAC
>PHEM01000548.1 GCA_002842935.1 Alphaproteobacteria bacterium HGW-Alphaproteobacteria-13
CCGACGATGCAGAGGAAAGCTTCCAGCGGCCCCCGCCTGCGCGGGGGCGACGGAAGAGTTTCCGGCCGTAGCGCCATTTCCGCTTGACGTGGACGTAAACGTAAGGTCCATTGGCGCGCGACGGACGCGCCGTGGCGCGGCCCGATTTCGCGCGGCTCGGCTCCCCGTTTCTCGTCCGGCCGCCGTCAGGGAAAGGAAGACGCATGTCGCTCGATAATCTGTCGCGCTCCGCCTATAATGAGGATCATGAGGCGTTCCGCGCCACGGTCCGCCAGTTCCTCGAAAAGGAAGTCGCCCCCAACCAGGCGCAATGGGCCGAGGACGGCATCGTCCCCAAGGCGCTGTGGCCCAAGGCGGGCGAGATCGGCATGCTGTGCCCGACGGTGCCGGAGGAATATGGCGGCCTGGGTCTCGATTTCGGCTATAATGCGGTGGTCGACGAGGAAAGCGCCTATTACGGCCGCGTGACCACGGGCTTTTCGCTCCAGTCGGACATCGTCGCCACCTATATGATCAAATATGGCAGCGAGGAGCAGAAGAAGCATTGGCTGCCCAAAATGGTGTCGGGCGAGGTGATCACCGCGATCGCGATGACCGAACCGGGCACGGGCAGCGACCTTCAGGGGATGCGCACGACCGCGAAGAAGGATGGCAATCACTATGTCATCAACGGGTCGAAGACCTTCATCACCAACGGCCAGAATGCCGACCTGATCCTCGTCTGCGTCAAGACCGACACCGACGTGCAGCCCGCGTGGAAGGGCGTGTCGATCGTGCTGGTCGAGGCCGACCGCGAAGGGTTCAAGCGCGGCCGCAACCTCGACAAGATCGGACAGGACGAGGCCGACACGTCGGAGCTGTTCTTCGAGGATGTGCGCGTGCCGATCACCAACTGCCTGGGCGAAGAGGGGCAGGGCTTCATCTATCTGATGAGCGAATTGCCGCAGGAACGCCTGTCGATCGCCGTCAGCGCGCAGGCCTCGGCGCAGCGCGCCTTCGACGACACCGTCGAATATACGCGCGAGCGCAAGGCGTTCGGCAAGCCGATCCTCGATTTCCAGAACAGCCGCTTCGTGCTCGCCGATTTGAAGGCCAAGCTGCAAGTGGGCTGGGCGCATCTCGACTGGGCGCTGAATCGCCACAACAAGAAGGAACTGACGCCGGAGGAAGGCGCGGCGGCGAAGCTGTGGCACACCGACCTGCAATGGGAAGTGATGGACAAGTGCCTCCAGCTTTTCGGCGGATCGGGCTATATGAACGAATATCCAATCGCCCGCGCGTGGCGCTCCGCGCGCGTGACGCGGATTTTCGGCGGCACGAACGAGATTATGAAGGAACTGATCGGGCGGAAATTGTAAGCCCGTCGTCCCCGCGCAGGCGGGGACCGCTGGCGCCCTGACTCGGCGTTGCCCGACGCCTCCACCGGTCCCCGCCTGCGCGGGGACGACG
>PHEM01000549.1 GCA_002842935.1 Alphaproteobacteria bacterium HGW-Alphaproteobacteria-13
GGCAGATGCTCGACCCGCAGGTCCGGATCGTCTCCGCCCGCCGCGTCCCCGCACCCGTCGATGCGCCAAAGGGGTGCGCGGTCAAGGCGGAAGAGGGAAATCCTCCCCGGAAAGGGGAGGGGGACCACCCGTAGGGTGGTGGAGGGGGCTGGCGTCCTGATCCACGGTGCAAGGACGTCAGCCCCCTCCGTCATCCCTGCGGGCTGCCACCTTCCCACAAGTGGGGAGGATTTGCGCCATCATTTATTTTGCGTTCATCCGCGCTGTGGCTATACCGCGCGCATGACTCAGCGTTCCTCCCTGCGCGCCGCGACGCGCGCCATCGCCGCCGCTCTCGTCATCGCGCCCATGCTGGCGGCCTGCGGCGGAGGCGCGGGCGTGAAGAAGGACACGCGCTATGTCGCGCGCGACGTCAACACGCTCTATCGCGCGGCGCAGGATCGGCTCGATCGCGGCCAATATGGTCTCGCCGCCGCGCTGTTCGACGAAGTGGAGCGCCAGCACCCCTATTCGCCCTGGGCACGCCGCGCCCAGCTGATGAGCAGCTTTTCCTATTATATGGACCGCGAATATACCCCGGCGATCGAGGCGGCGCAGCGTTTCCTGTCGATCCATCCCGGCAACAAGGACGCGCCCTATGCCTATTATCTGATCGGCCTGTCCTATTACGAGCAGATCAGCGACGTCACCCGCGACCAGAAGATCACGCAGCAGGCGCAGAACGCGCTGGGCGAAGTGATCCGCCGTTATCCCGACAGCCGCTATGCCGCCGACGCGCGGCTGAAGGTCGATCTGGTGCAGGATCACCTCGCGGGCAAGGAGATGGAGATCGGCCGTTTCTATCAGCGCAGCTCCAACTGGCTGGCGGCCTCGATCCGCTTCCGCGAAGTGACCGAGAAGTTCCAGACGACGAGCCACGCGGCCGAGGCGCTCTATCGCCTGACCGAATGCTATCTCGCGCTTGGTATTCCCGAGGAGGCGAAGAAGGCGGCGGCGGTGCTCGGCGCCAACTATCCGGGCAGCCGCTGGTATGACCAGGCCTATAAGCTGATGAAGAAGCACGCGCCGAGCGCCTGACCGGAACGGAGCGTCGCCCCCGCGCAGGCGGGGGCCGTAGTTGGCCTTGTTCTCCCTTGCCGCGTAAAACGCCAGCGGCCCCCGCCTGCGCGGGGGCGACGGGTTATTCGTCAATAGATTCGCATTTTGTTCTGCGTTAAGAGCGAGCCATGCTGACGGCGCTGTCCATCGCCAATATCGTTCTGATCGAACGGCTCGACCTGGATTTCGCGGGCGGGCTGGGCGTGCTGACGGGCGAGACGGGGGCGGGCAAGTCGATCCTGCTCGACGCGCTGGGCCTCGCGCTCGGGATGCGCGCCGACAGCGCGCTGGTGCGGCAGGGCGCGGACAAGGCGCAGGTCACGGCCAGCTTCGCCCCGCCCGCGC
>PHEM01000550.1 GCA_002842935.1 Alphaproteobacteria bacterium HGW-Alphaproteobacteria-13
GAAGGCGAAGCAATCCAGTTTCGGGCCTCGGCGTAAATGGCGCGGGCGGATCATGGATTGCCACGTCGCCTCCGGCTCCTCGCAATGACGAATGCCATCTAAGCCTAGACCCGCCTAGATGTTTAGTCCCGGCATTTGATGGGTTGGATTGAGGTTAAATCTGTCTGGCTCGATTGTCCACATTTTGCAGATGTATTCGAAGGGCGTGAGGCCCTTGAGGGTCTTCAGCCGCCGCCCATAATTGTAGGCGTCGATGAAGTCGTGGAGATGCGCAGTCAGCTGCGCGTGGCTGTCATAATGGTACCGTTTGACGGTGGCCTCCTTGATCGTCCGGTTCATCCGTTCAACCTGCCCGTTGGTCCAGGGATGCTTGATTTTGGTGAGCCGGTGCTCGATCCCGTTTTCGTTGCAGCGCATGTCGAACATGTGGGTCATCCAAGTGGCTGTGGGGCCGTCGGCATAGCGCGGCGGGAAGGTGAACTGGATGCCGTTGTCGGTCAGCACAGTGTGGATTTTGTAGGGTACTGCTGCGATCAGCGCGACCAGGAAGGCTGAGGCTGTCACCCGGTTCGCTTTGGCCACCAGTTGGACGAAGGCGAACTTGCTGGTGCGATCGATGCCCACATACAGGTGCAGCTTGCCTTCGGCGGTGCGCACCTCGGCGATATCGATGTGGAAGTAGCCGATAGGGTATGTCTTGAACTTCTTCTTCGGCTCCTTGTCGCCGGTCACTTCAGGCAACCGGCTGATCCCATGACGTTGCAAGCAGCGGTGCAGCGACGAGCGCGTCAGGTGCGGGATCGTGGCCTGCAAGGCGTAGTGGCAGTCGTCCAGCGGTAGAAGCGTGTGCTTGCGGAAAGCGACGATGATCGCCTCGTCCTCGATGCTCAACACCGTTGAATGCGCACCCTTGGGACCAGTGGGAAGATCGCTGACAGACGTGCGACGCTTCCACTTGGCCACCGTCTTCGGGTTGATGCCGTGACGCTTGGACAGGACGATCAGGCTCTCTTGACTATGTTGTATTGCTCGACGGACTGCCGCTGTCGTGCGGGCGCTCCCGTGCAGAATCTGTCCCATAGCGCGTCCTTCCATTGATGGCTGAATATTACACCATCAAATGCCGGGACTAAACACCTAGGCTCCGTCTGTAGCGCTTGCTGAAGCCTTGTGGGCCACGCGCTTGTTCTTGGCTGCCCCCAGCCGCTCCAGCGGGTTCACCAGCGCCTCGTAGCGCCCGAACAGGTGTTCCACGCGGTCGCGGTCGCTGGCGAAGGGGGCGGGGCGATAGAGGCGGTCAACAGCTTTGTCGAGTGCGGCGTGCGCCTTGCGCAGATCGGCTGGCATGGTGTCGGGATCATACAGATCGGCAAGGCTGGAGGTGGGATAGGCGGCGCGGGCATCGAGCACGGCTTGCGCCAATGCTTCCACCTTGGCGC
>PHEM01000551.1 GCA_002842935.1 Alphaproteobacteria bacterium HGW-Alphaproteobacteria-13
TCAGCCAGCTCCGGTCGATCTCTCCGCCCGCGGCGCGATCGGGATCGCGAAAGACGCTGACCGCGACCGAATCGGGCGCCGCGGAGGTCACCACGGTCTGCGCCGCGACGGGCAGCGGCGCGGCGGCGATCAGCAGCAGGGTCAGCGCGCGGCGCATCGCCTGGCCGCGCTCAATAGCGCGTTTCGAAAGTGGCGGTGTTCGTGACCTCGCCGTTCGCGGGCACCGTCACGCGCCACTCCGTTCCGTCGCTGTCGATTCGCTTGCTCTGCTGGCTTTCGGTGACGATTCGGGTGTCCGTCCAGTACCAGTCCAGCCCGCGCTGCCGCAGGTCCAGCGTGACGGGCTGCGGCCGGGCATTGGTCACCAGATAGGACATCGACGACCGCCACTTGCTGGAGGAAAGCCGCTCGCGCGAGACGACCGTCGCCTTGACCTTCACGTCAAAGGCGTCGCCGGTCTTCAGGCCCAGCTCGCTGCCCATCGGCGTATGGCCGATATTGCTTTCGCCGATGAACTGCGGGTCGCCGCGCAGATCACGCTGATAGAATCGCACCGTCCCGGCGGGCAGCGCGTCGCCCAGGCCGCCTTTCGCGCTCGAGCTGAACTTGATGACGCTCGCCGCGCTTTCCGGCTCGGTCATGTTGTGAAAGCCGCCGACCGTATATTCATAGACTTTCTGCGCGGGCACGCCCGCAACATCGAGGAAGCTGACCTGCTTGGTCTGCGCATTGGCGATCGTCGTGCGCTCGGCCAGCGGATAGAGATAATAGTCGCCCAGTTGCTCGCGCGCCGCCGTTTCGGTCCCCGCGCTTCGCAGATTGCCCGGCGCCACGGGCCGGGGGCGCCCACGCACCGCGCCGCCGCCCGACGAGGGCGTGCCCGCGACGAGCAGCGTGCGCGCGTCGGCAAAGGTCGTGCCGGTGTTGTTGGTCAGCGTGACCCAGCCCTGCACATCGACCGTCCCCGCCTTTTCGTCATAGAGCGACACATAGTCGGCCGACCAGCCCAGCCCGCCAGTCAGATAGGACAGGTTCGCCGCGCGGCGGCCCGCCTGGCGGCTTTCGACCGTGATCGACAGCGTCGGCTTGGCGCGCAGGTTCGGCGGAATCTTGTCGAAGATCACGCGCACCGGCAGCCCGTCGTCGCGCAATATCTCGATGCGCGAGCCGATCTGGAGCACGACGCCGCCATTGACCGCCAGCACTTTCGCCCGCTCGCGCGTTTCGGCGCCCGTTGCGGGATTGATCCGCAGCAGCGTCACCGTCTCGCCGACCGCCTTCGCCATCAGGGCATTGGGCGACAGCAGGTCATAGTCGAAATTCTGCTCGACGATCGCGGTGCCGTCCGCCGCGAAAGAGACGGTCTGCGGCCGGATCTGCGCCGACACGTCGGGGAACTCCTGCCGCGAGCGCCCGGCGGGGAAGTTGATCTG
>PHEM01000086.1 GCA_002842935.1 Alphaproteobacteria bacterium HGW-Alphaproteobacteria-13
AGCCGGAACGCGACGCGGTGCTGGACGATCTGGTCGCGTGGTTCGATGCGCATGCGTCCGGTTCATAGACAAGATCCGTTTGTGCTGAGCTTGTCGAAGGGCCGTTCTTTCTTTCACTGTCGCGGAAAGAAGGACGGTGCTTCGACAGGCTCAGCACGAACGGGAAAAAGGGCAATTCCGATTCGCCCCGCATCATTCTATCGCACGGCCTTCTTGAGCGCCGCGCTGCGGTGACCGGGACCATCGTCGCCCGCCTTGTCGATCTTGGCCAGAATCGCGTCGAGCGCGCGGCTGATCGCCGTTTGCGTGCGGACCATCTCGATCTTCGGCCAAGCAGTTCGCTGGCCGATGTCGATCAGCTCGTCGATGTCCTGCTGCGCCAGATCGGACAATATCTTCGTCGGCGACCAGAATTTGGGCGGACGGATGATGTTGATGTCGCCGGTATATTCCTGGTTGATCACCAATCGCGCCATGTTCGCGAGGCTGTTGAGCGGCGGCACCATTTCCAGCGGCTTTTGAAAGATCACCATGTTGGCGTTGAGCCACGCCTTGAAGGTCGCCATCGACGCATGCTGGATCGCCTCCAGCGGCGCCATCTGCTTGCGCGTGTCGGTCGCGAAGGGCAGCGCGAGCGGGTTCGCCTGGCTGACGATATGGTGATTGACGCCGTACAGGCGCTCGAGGCGCTTGGTCGGAATATCGTGCGTCACCGACCCGTCGACCCAGCGCCGGTCGGGCTGATAGGGAACGCGCCGGCCCTTGTCGTCGCGCGCCATCAGCGTCACCGGCGGGAAGACGCCCGGCACGGCGCAGGACGCCAGCACCGCTTCGTGGATCAGCACGTTGGGCGAGGTGATGGCGTTGAGCAGGCGGCCGTTCTGGTGCTTCTGCGCCGGGGCGACCGAGACGTTGAGGTGGCGCCCGCTGATCTCATAGGCCTCCTGAAAGGTCAGGTCGGGGATCAGCTCGGTCAGGCGCGCACGCACCTCGTCGGGGGCGAGGCGGCGCAGTTCGGGGTCGCGCTCCGCCCGCGCGAGGCGGTCGCTTTCGAGGAAAGGCGCGATCTCGCTGTCCTTGCGCGTGCAGATCATCGAGGCGACGATCGATCCGCCGCTGGACCCCGCGAGGATGCTCGGCAACACCCCTTCGGTCCACAGCGCCTTGACCACGCCGATGTGGAAGAAAAGAAAGCTGCCGGAGCCGGACAGCAGCAGGGCCGAGCGCCCATAGCAATGCTGCGCGCGGCGGAAGAAGTCGCGTTTCTCCTCCAGCGGGATCGCGCGCGAGGCGGCGATGCGGCCGAGCGCGGAGACGATTTCGGCGATATAGTCCTCGATCAGCTTCTTGGTGCCGAAGCGCGCCTTCTGGTAAAGCCGCTCGTGCCCCATGCCGTCGATATTGCCGTGGATGCCTTCGTTGAGGACGAACAGCAGTCCCTTGACGTCGCCGGCGGCGGACAAGCCGCGCAGCTTTTCCAGCCGGGCGCGGATCGCCTTATAATCATAATGGTCGCTCTCGTCCGCGTCGCGCCACGATTGCATCCCCGATCGAGCGTCATGCTCACGCGCCGCCTTGACCCAGGCGGCATAGTCGGGCGCCTTGGACAAGGCGGCGTCGGCGCTGAGCGTCGGTGTGAAGATCATCTCTTTTCCCGCGAAATGGTTTATTTGCTATTGGTTTTGCCCGTCGCATGGCCTTTGGCAACCGATTTTCGCGCCCGGCCCTTCGCCGCCCCCTTCCCCGAAGCCGCCGCGCCCGCGCCGCGCGCCCTGGCTTTCGGGGCGGTTTTCGCCTTTGCCGTAACGGCTTTCGGCTTTTCGGGGCTGGGCGTCGCCGCCATCAGGTCGGCGAAACTTTCCTCGATGCATTCGCGGAAAAAGGCGATGTCGGGCAGGATCGCGCGTTCGGAGATGAGCGAAAAGGCGATGCGGCCGTTATAGCTGGGCGTCGCGACGAACAGCCCCATATTGTTCGCGAGCGGCGCCATGCCGAATTGCCGTACCAGCCGCGCCCCGGCCAGATAGAGCGGAATCTGCGCGCCCGGCACGTTGGAGATGAAGAGGTTGGTGCCGCGCACCGCAAAGCGCTCGCTGGTGACGATGCGCGCGACCGCCGCCATCGTCGCGCCGGGAATATGCTGCGACAGGTCGGTCATGATCCGGGCGCTGACGCCCGCCTTCGCCTCCTTCGCCTCGACGGTATAGTCGCGGATCGCGGCGAGACGCTTCAGCGGATCGGCGATGTCGCTGCGGACGGGGACGCTCATCGCCGACACCTGGTTGCCGGGCGTATCGGCCTTGCCGTCCTTTCCGCCCTTGCCGCGCAAGTTGATCGGCGCGACGGCGACAAGGCTTTCCTTCGGCAGTTCCTTGTGCTTTTCCAGATATTTGCGCAGCGCGCCGCCGACCGTCGCGATCACCACGTCATTGACCGTCGCGCCGGGAACCTTCTTGCGAATCTCGGCGACGTCGGCGAGCGCGACGGTCGTGCCGTCGAACATCTTGTGCGGCCCCACGGGCACGTTGAAGCGCGTTTCGGGGACGCCGGCGATCATCCCCTCCTCGATCGACTTGCGCGCCGAGGCCATGATCGCGGGCGACATCTTCATCAGCGCGTTCATGAACTTGACTGGAGACTGAAGCGACGCCGACCAGGCGCGGGCGGTGGCCTCCGCGCCCGAAGGCGCCTTGCCGAGGTCCTCGACGGGCGGCGGCTCGGCAATCGCGGGCGTGCCGTTCGCGTCGATGTCGCTCATCGCGATGAAGGCGTGCGCGCCCGACGCGCCGTCGACGGCGGCGTGATGGACGCGGTGCAGCATCGCGAAACTGCCGCGCGGAATCCCGGCAATGCGGTCGAGTCCCTCGATCACATAAATGTCCCAGAGCGGGCGGTTCATGTCCATCGGCTTCGAAAAGTGGCGCGCCGTCGCGATGCAGAACTGCCGCCAGTCGCCGGGTTCGGGCAGGCGCGCGTGGCTGATATGCGCCTCGATATCGAAATGCTCGTCCTCGACCCAATAGGGATGGTCGAAATCGAAAGGCAGCCGGTGCAGACGCCGCTTGAACAGCGGCGACGTGTCGATGCGCGCCTCGACATGGCGGATGATGTCCTTGAAACGCACGAAGCCCCCCGGCGCCGTCGCGGGATCATAGATATAGATCCCCATGATATGCGTCAGATTGTTGGCGGTCTGCGTATAGAGGAACTGGGCGTCCTGCGCGCTGAGTTGTTTGAGCATATCATCCTCCTGAAACGGGCAATCGGTCGGCCAGCGCCAGCGTCGACAGGCGCATCGATTCCATCACATTGGCAAGGCCTCGCAATTCGGCCAGCAAGGCACGGCGGGCGGCGAGCGTCTCCGCCGTCGCGGGACCGTCCGCGATCCCCATGTGGCGCATCAGCGACAGGCCGTTTTCGAACAACAGCTTGCCGATCGCCGCCTCGCTGCTGATGCGGCGCAGCAGATAGGCGCGTCGTCCCTCCTCCAGCGCCGCCGCGACCAGCGCCTTCGCCTCGACCTCTTCGCCGGGCCGGGCGCGCGCCAGCAGGTCGGCGACGACGGAATAGCTTTCCGCAAAGGACAGAAGGATCGCGTGGCCGACGACGGGCTGGCAGCGGCGGATCAGCTGCGCGACGCCGCGGTCGCCGCTCGCCAGCCGCTTTTTCCATGCCGGGTCGATGCGGTCCAGCTCCGCCTCCAGCGCCGCGCGATGCTCCTCGCGCGGGGGATAGAAGAATTCGAACTTGAACAGTTCGCGCAGCCGGTCGACGTGGCGCCAGAAGGCTTCGGTCGCATCGCCCGTGTCGGCGTCGCGAAGCTGGAACAGCGCCAGTTCGATCATCGCCCGGTCCAGGAAATGATGCGCGATGATGTTGCGATAATAGCTCGCCATCGGATGCCGCGCGGGATCGATCGAATAGATAGTCTCGGCTCCGGCCTCATAGCGCGTGACCAGGCCGCTCGCGACCAGCGTGCCGATCGTCGCCGTCAGCGCGGCGGCGTCGCCGCTTTCCAGTTCGCGGCAAAGGCGGATGCCGCGCGCGCGCGCCCAGTCGGTCAGCGCCGCCGTCGCCGCGAGCAGTTCGGCGGCGGTCACGCCGCGCGGCGCGGTGCCGAGCAGGATCAGGCAGATCAGCGACGTGACGGTCAGCGGCGTCACGCGGTTCGCCTCGACCGCGACGGCGAAGGCGATGCGTTCCAGCGCGCGGCGATCGTCCCCGTCCGGCGCCGCGTCGATCACCACGGGATCGCCGATGTCGAGCCGGATGCGGCCCGACGGTTCGCGCAGGCTTTTGAGATAGCCCAGGAACCAGGACAGCGATTCGGCCTTCTTGACGCGCCCGGTCTGCTCGGCGGCATATTCCTCGACATCGCGGATCAGGTCGAAACTGGTGACGAAGGGCACGAAATGCACGCCGCGCGTCCCTGTCGCATGGGCGGCGTCGAGGACATATTTCATCAGCCCATATTTGGGCGGCATCAGCTTGCCGAGGCGCGAGCGCGTCCCCTCGAACGCCCAGGACAGCGGAAAGCGCTTGGCGAGCAGCCAGGCGATATAATGGCGCAGCACCAGCTTGTAGAGCGGCTGATCCTGAAAGCTGCGACGGATGAAGATGATGCCCGAGCGGCGGAAGAATTCGCCCATCACCGCGAAATCGAGATTGGCGCCGCCGAAACTGTGCAGCATCGGCAAGTCGTTCTCATAGGCCAGGCGGCTGGGCGTCGCGCCGTCGATATAGGTCTTGTGCGTGAACAGGATCGCGGTCGGATGCTCGCGCAGCATCCCGCGCAGCCGCGCCAGTTCGGCCGCATCCACTTCCATCTCGGGCGCATAGCCGCCGAACATCATCCGGTCGAGCCGCGCGCGCAGGTCGAGGAACAACGCCGACGGCCGCGCGATCACTTCCTTCATCAACGGCCGCGCCTCGCGATAGAGTTCGGCGACCGGACGCCCGAGCGTGTCGGCCAAATCAGCGAGCGCGGCGCGGAATGGCGGGCTGGTGCGCAGCGCGTCGGCGACGAAGCGCGGCACCTTGTAGCGGCTGCCGCGAATGCCGCGCTCGGCGACGTCGAGCGCAAGGCCCGCCTGCCGCGCGACGAAGCCCGCATATTCGGCGCTGTCGGCCTCGCTTCCGTCGCCGCCGCCGGTCTGCGCGAGGAAGCGCGCCTTCAGCGCGCGCTCAGTCGCCGCCTCTCCCACCAATATCTGCGCGCGGCGGCGGTCGCGCCACAGGATCAGCCGCGCGCGCAGCGCTCCCGGGCGGCGCGGGTCGCCGAACAGCAGGTGCCGCAGCTTCAGCCCGCGCCCGCGATCGAAACCCGGAATGCGCCACGCGATGCGCAGCGGCACGACGTCGCGGTCGCCCTCGCCAGCCAGCCGCGCCTTGAGCTGCTCCAGGTCGAGCGCATGGTCGCCGTCGGCGATCGACAGGCTGACCCATGCCGGCTCGCCATCCCCCGCCGTCGCGTGAACCCAGTCGAGCAGCACGCGCCGCTCGACGCTGTTGCGGGCATCGATGATATAAAGAGGCTTAGCCGCCTGGGCCTGGAAAGCGACGGGTGCGCGGGGCGTTCCGTCGGCCATTGCCTTAGAACCTGTCCAGTTTCAGCAAGGATAGCCACACTCCATTCCCGTTCGCATCGAGCGAAGTCGAGATGCCCATCGGCATGGCGCTGGCCCGATGGGCATCTCGACTTCGCTCGATGCGAGCGGGGTGGAGAGATTGGTTCGACATCACTCTCCACTCGGCGATTTCACCGCCACCTTCTTCGCCGCCACCGCCTTCTTCACCGTCCCCGTCTCCTCCGGCTGTCCCAGCGTCCGCAGGAACATGTTGCGCACGTCGCGGACATGGTCGTTCAGCGTCCTGATGCTCCACTTCGACGTATCGACGGGCGGCAGCACGGTGACGCGCACCGTCGCGGGGCGCATCACGAACTCATTCTTGGGCGCGACGTCGGTCGCATTGTGGATGACGATCGGCACGATCGGCACGCCCGCCTGCATCGCCAGGTGAAAGGCGCCCTTCTTGAACGGCGCCAGCTTTGGCGTCAGCGTGCGCGTGCCTTCGGGGGCGATGCAGATCGACTTGCCCTCGACGCGGATCGCGTCGACCAGCGGCTCCATCGCCTTGATCGCGCTCTTGCCGTCGGCGCGGTCGACGAAGACGGTGCCGCCCCACTCCATCAGCTTCCCCAGGATGGGGATGTCCTTGATCTCCTTCTTCCCCACGCCCGCCATGTCGCGGCGGATGAGCTTGGCGAGGATCATTACGTCCGCCTTGCTCTGGTGGTTGAAGATGAAGACGCAGGGGCGCGAGGACCAGAGATGCTTTTCGTCCTCGACCTCCAGCTCGACGCCCGTGATCGCCGTCGCGAAATCGCCGAACAGGCCGAGCGAGAAATTCGCCGCCTCGCGCTGCGAGCGCGTCAGCGCCCAGATCGGCAGGCCCGCGGCAAAGGCGCCGACCAGCGACCCGGTCGCATAGATGGTGCGCGTATAGTCGATCCACGACGGCGTGCCGCGGCTCGCGAAGCGCTGCACCGGCCAGCCCTTTTCCTCGGCGATCGCCTTCAGCTTCAGGTTCGGGTTGAGCGGGCGCGGCTTGCCGACGCGTTCCAGCAACTCGATATCGTCGTCGCTGTCCGAATAGAAAAAGCTCTGGCCCAGGTCGAGACCATATTCCGCCGCCAGTTCCTCGGCCGCCAGCACCTTGCCCTCGCCGAAGCAGAGCGGACGGATGATCTCGCCCGTGAACACCCCGTCCGCGATTTCATAGGAGGAGCATTTGATGTCGGTGATGCCCAGGTCGCGCGCGGTCGGCTCGATCTGGTAGATGGTCGCCGAAGAGACGATCGCGACGCGGTGCCCCTTGGCCTGATGCGCCTCGATGATCGCGCGCGTCTCGGGATAGATTTTGCGGGCGATATGCTTTTTGTAAAGCTCCTCGCCGAATTCGACGAAGCTTTCCTCGTCGACGCCCTTCATGAATTTGGCCGCCGCCGACATCACGCCCGAAAAGCCGATGTTGCCTAGGCTGTGCTGCGCGATGACGTTCGCCGTCTCGGCGATTTCCTCGACCGACATCTCGCGCCGCTGGAACTTCTCGCGCAGCATCGCGGTCGCGGAATAGCCTGAGATGATGGTGCCGTCGAAATCGAACAATGCGGCGATATGCGGTCCGGGTTCGGACGCGAGAACTTCCTGCAAATGCGGCTCCGGCCTTGCCACGCGTCTTTCTCCCCCACGGCGGAACGGACCGCCTGCATGGCAGGATGGCAGGTAAAATGAACCGAATCAATGGCGAGAGAAGCGCGTCATAATGGCACTTCCGCGATATTTCGCCCAACTTGTGCCGCGCCCCTTTCCAACCTAATGTTTCCGTAGGGGTCCCGATGGGGAGAGGCAGATGCGACAAGGGGCGGCATGACGGATTGCAACCGATCGACACCGGATATCGAAGACAATGACCGCGACCATGTCGCATCGCTGGCGCGCGGTCTGGACGTCATTTGCGCCTTTACGCGGCTGACGCCGCGCATGACGCTGACCCAGGTCGCCGACGCCACCGGCATGTCGCGGGCGACGGCGCGGCGCCTGTTGCTGACGCTGGTCCGCGAAGGATATGCGGAAAAGACCGGCCGGTTGTTTTCGCTGCGCCCCAAGGTGCTCCAGCTCGGCTATTCGGCGCTGTCGTCCGTCGGCATATTGGAAGTCGTCCAGCCAGTGATGAACGATCTGGCCCAGCGGACGCGCGAATCGATCTTCGCGGCCGTGCTGACAGGCGACGAAGTCACTTATCTCGCCCGTTCGACGCCCGATCGCGTGATGGCGGTCAGCATCAATATCGGCAACCGCCTGCCCGCCTATGGCGTCTCGACCGGGCGCGTGCTGCTGGCCGGCGAAAGCGACGAGGCCCTCGCGCAATATCTCGACCGGCTGACGATCGAAAAGCATACGCCGACCACCGTGACGTCGCCCGCCCGGCTGCGGGAGATCATAGAGGACGTCCGCGTCAACGGATATTCCATCGTCGATGAGGAACTGGAAGTCGGTGTGCGTTCGCTGTCCGTCCCGCTGCGCGACGCCAACAACCGCGTCATCGCCGCGCTGAACGCCTGCTGCCCCTCCGTGCGCTTCAGCGTCGAGGATATGCGGTCGGAACTCGTGCCGGTGCTGCTCGACGCAGCCCAGCGCATCAACCGCTCTTTCATCCGCTCCTAGACGCGCGCGATTGCAATCCCCGGGCACAAATGCCAATGTTCCGCACATTGGTTCGTATGGTGAACAATCAGGGGGTTGCATGTCAAAAATTGCTCGGGCGCTAAAGGCTGGCGGGGCGCTGTTCCTTTGCCTTCAATCGCTGTCGATAGCGTCGGCCCAGTCCAGTCCGGCCATGCCCGGCATCCTGCCGCTGGAACGCCGCGCGGAAGTCGAGGATCGCTGGCTAGCGCAACGCTTCGAGACGGTTCTGCCCACGCTGATGCGCCGCGACAATGTCAAGATGTGGATCCTGGTCGCGGGCGAATATAATGAAGACCCGATCGTCGAGACGATGCTGCCGGCTACTTGGCTTCACGCGCGCCGGCGCACCATCCTGGTCTATTTCGATCCCGGCGAAGGGCAACCGATCGAGCGGCTGGCGCTCGCCCGCTATGCCATCGGCGATTTCAAGCCGTCCTGGATTCCCGAGGACGAACCCGACCAATGGGCGCAGCTCGCCAAAATCGTGCGGGAACGTAATCCGGCCACCATCGCGCTCAACCGGTCGGAGGGGTTTCCGCTCGCGGACGGCCTGAGTTCCACCCATTATGAAGCGATCGTCAAGGCGCTGGGTCCCGATCTGTCGCGGCGCCTCGTCGCCCATGAACGGCTGGGCCTGGGCTGGCTCGAAACGCGCATTCCCGACGAAATGGCCAGCTATCCCACCATTTCGCGCATCTCGCACGCCATCATCGAAGAGGGTTTTTCGGAAAAGGTCATCACGCCCGGCGTCACGACGTCGGACGATGTGGTGTGGTGGTTCCGCAATCGCATCGCCGAACTCAAGCTCGACACCTGGTTTCAACCCAGCGTGGCGATCCAGCGCCCGGACGGCGGACAGTTCAGCGTCCAGGAAATGGGGCATCGCGGCGACACGGTCATCATGCCGGGCGATATGCTGCATGTCGATTTCGGCATCACCTATCTGGGTCTCAACACCGATATCCAGCGGCTGGCCTATGTGCTGAAGCCGGGGGAGACCGACGCGCCCAAGGGGCTGCGCGACGGCCTGGCGGCCATGAACCGCGTCCGCGACGCCACCGTCGCCGCGCTGAAACCGGGGCGGACCGGCAACGAGGTCCTGGCCCTGGCGCGCCGCCAGATCGAGGCGGAGAAGATCGAGGGCACGATCTACAGCCACCCGATCGGCCATCACGGTCACGGCGCGGGCACATGGATCGGCGCATGGGAAAGCCAGCAACCGGCGCCGGGACGCGGCGAATACAGGATCGATCCCAACACGGCCTGGTCCATCGAACTGAACGCTGAACATAAGGTGCCGGAATGGGGCGGACAGAAAGTGCGCTTCATGCACGAAGAAGACGGCTTCCTCGACGCGAACGGCCAGTTTCGTTTCCTCGACGGCGCGCAGGAACGCTTCATGCTGGTGCCCCGCCCATGAAACGGAAGACGATGAAGCTGGCGCTGGCGGCCTTCGCCCTGACGGCGATGCCCGTCATCGCCCCCGCCATCTCCTACGCCGCCCCCGCCGCCGCTCCTTCGCCGGAGATGCGGCAGCTGACGGCCAGCGCGACGGCGAAAACCGTCGCGGCCGACATCGACCGCAACCGCGATTGGGCCAACCGGACGTTGGTCGAGATCGGCGGCATCATATCGCCGTCCGGGCAGGAACAGGAACGCGCGGCCAAGGTGGCCGAAGCCATGCGGGCCATCGGCCTGTCGGATGTAGAGGTGACGGGCGAACCCAATGTGATCGGCCGCATCCCCGGACGGTCGGGCAAGGCGCTGGTCTTCGTCTCGACGCTCGACGACCTCGCCACCGTCGCGGAATTTCAGAAGGCGTCGGGCAAGCCGCCCGTGATCGAGGGCGACCGCATCGTCGGTCCCGGCACCAACACGTCGCTGACGACCGTGTCCATGCTGACGGCGGCGGCCGCGCTCCAGCGCGCGGGCGTGCGGCCCAAGCATGATCTGGTGTTCGCGGCCGTCGCGCAGGAGGAAACGGGTCTCGACGGCATGCGCGCGCTTTACGACCAGTATCGCGACCGCGCGATCGGCTTCGTCGACATATTGGGCGACGGCCAGTCCATCGCCTATGGCGCGCTCGCCATTCACTGGTGGAAGGTCGTGGCGACGGGACCGGCGGGACACACGCTGAACGGCGGCCTTCCCAATGTGAACCAGGCGATCGCGCGCGCCGTCGACCGCATATTGACCTTG
>PHEM01000087.1 GCA_002842935.1 Alphaproteobacteria bacterium HGW-Alphaproteobacteria-13
GCCTTCGATCCCGGCGGAGATGTGGCCCGAGGGCGCGCAGATCGTCCGCGCGCCCTATCTCGGCACTTTCTATCGCGCGCCCAAGCCCGGCTCCGCGCCCTATGTCGAAGTCGGCAGCAGAGTGACGAGCGAATCCGAACTATGTCTGGTGGAGGTGATGAAGCTGTTCACGACGGTGCGCGCGGCGGACGACGGCATCGTCCACGCGGTCCTGGCGGATGACGGTGCGCTGGTCGAAGCCGACCAGGCGCTGTTCGTGATCGTGAAGGGCTGACGATGCCGATCGGCCGCCTGTTCATCGCCAATCGCGGCGAGATCGCCTTGCGCGTCGCGCGCGCGGCGCGGGCGCTGAACATCGAAACGGTGCTCGGCGTGTCGGACGCCGACCGCGACAGCGCGGCGGCGCGGCTCGTCGACCGCACGGTCGTGCTGGGACCGGGACCGGCGGCGCGCAGCTATCTCGACGCAAAGCTGGTCGTCCAGGCCGCCAAGGCGACGGGGTGCGACGCGCTGCATCCCGGCTATGGCTTCCTGTCCGAACGCGCGATGTTCGCGCGATTGTGCGAAGAGCATGGCATCGTCTTCGTCGGGCCGCAGCCGGACATCATCGACGCGCTGGGCGACAAGCTGCGCGCGCGCGAGATGGCGGCGGCGGCGGGCGTGCCGTTGGTGCCGGGCAGCGGGGAAATCCGCAGCGCCGCCGACGCGCGGCGCATCGCCGACGACATCGGCTATCCGGTGCTGCTGAAGGCGGCGGCGGGCGGCGGCGGGCGCGGCATGGTGATCGCCAACAATGGCGAGGAGGTCGAAGCGGGCTATGGCCGCGCGAGCGCCGAGGCGCTGGCGGCCTTCAACGACGGCACATTGTTCATGGAACGCTTCGTTCCCGAGGCGCGCCATGTCGAGGTGCAGTTGATCGGCGACGGCCGGGGCAAGGTCGTTCATTTCGGCGAGCGCGACTGTTCGGTGCAGCGCCGCTATCAGAAGCTGATCGAGGAGGCGCCGAGCGTCGCCATGCCCGACGCGCTGCGCGCGCGACTGCACAAGGCGGCGGTCGATCTGGCGGCGAGCGTCGACTACCGCAACGCGGGCACCGTCGAGTTCCTCTATGACGTGCTGCGTCAGGAGGTCTACTTCATCGAGGTCAACGCGCGCATCCAGGTCGAGCATCCCGTGAGCGAGATGGTGAGCGGCGTCGATCTGGTGCAGCAGCAATTGCGCGTCGCGGGCGGGCAGGGGCTGTCGATGGGGCAGGCCGATGTCGTCCTGTCGGGACATGCGATCGAGTGCCGCATCAATGCCGAGGATGCGGCGCGGGGCTTCGTCCCGGTGCCGGGCACGATCAGCCGGTGGCAACCGCCCGAAGGCGAGGGCATAAGGCTCGACAGCCATATGGACAGCGGCGCCGTCATCCCGCCCTTCTATGACTCGATGGTCGGCAAGCTGATCGTGCACGGCCGCGACCGCGCAGAGGCAGTGACGCGGCTGACCGGCGCGCTCGATGCCTTCATCGTCGAGGGCGTCCCGACGACGATCGACCTTCACCGCCGGATCGTCCGTCATCCCGATTTCATCGCCAACCGCTTTCATACGCGCTGGCTCGAACAAGTCATGCTCGCCGAACCGGCGATCGCAGCGGAGTAGGCCATGGCCCATATCAGCTTTCTCGACGAAACCTGCCGCGACGGCCAGCAAAGCCTGTGGGGCATGCGGATGCAGGCCGGGCAGGCGAGTCCCGTGCTGCCGATCATCGACCGGACGGGCTATTCGACGATCAGCCTGGCCGGATCGTCGCTGTTCGAAGTGCTGGTCCGCCATTGCCAGGAGGACCCCTGGGCGGGGTTCGACCTGATGATGAGCCGGATCAGGAACACCCCCGTGCGCGGCGGCATCCGGTCGAACGGATCGGTGACGTTCGGTTTCACGCCGCAGGCGCTGATGGACCTGTGGATGGAGCGGCTTTGCGTTCACGGCGTGCGGAGCTGGTGGATTTACGACGTGCTGTTCAACATCGACAAGATGGCGCGGCTCGCGAAGCTGTCCAAGAAATATGACTGCAAGGTCGCGGCGACGATGCTGTTCACCCTGTCGCCGGTGCACGACGACGCCTTCTGGGCCGACAAGGCCGACAAATTGTCGGCGATCCCGGAGGTCGACAGCCTGCTGCTATACGATACCGGCGGCGTCCTCGACCGCGAGCGGATCAGGACGCTGGTTCCCGCGATCGTCGCCAATGCGCGCGGCAAGCCGGTCGAAATGCATTCGAACAATATGCTCGGCCAGTCGGCCAAGGCCTATTGCGACGCGGTCGAGTTCGGCGTCACCGTGCTGCACACCGCGGCGCGATCGATGGCGAACGGCCCGTCGATTCCGTCGATCGACATCATGGTCAAGAATATGGAGACGCTGGGCCATACCCACGATATCGACGTGTCGAAGCTGCATCCGGTGTCGGAGCATTTTCGCAAGGTCGCGAAGACCGCGGGCTATCTTCATGACCAGCATTATGAATATGACGTCACCTCGCTGACCACCCAGATTCCCGGCGGGATGATGGGAACGCTGCGCAACCAGTTAATCCAGCAGAATATGCTCGACATGCTACCCGCGGTGCTCGACGAGGTCGCGGCGGTGCGGCGCGAGCTGGGCTATCCCGGCATGGCGACGCCCTTCGCGCAGCTCGTCGGGACGCTCGCCGTGCTCAACATCGTCACTGGGAAGCGTTATGGCGCGATCCCCGACGAAGTGATCCAATATGCCGCGGGCTATTATGGCGAACCCCCCGCGCCGATCGATCCCGACGTCATGGACCGCATCGCCGCCGCGCCGCGCGCGAAGGACATCTTCGGCCATCCGCCGCCCGAACCCGATCTTGCGGAGCTGAAGCGCCAGCACGGCACCGACGATGAGGACGAGTTGATCCTCCGCGCGCTCGTCCCCGCCGCTGATATCGATCGGATGCGCGCCGCCGGGCCGCTGAAGCAGGATTATCCGACACTGTCCTCGCCCGAGATGGAGCAGGTAAGGCGGCTGATGCAGGTGGCGAAAACCCCGTTCGTGCAGATCAGGTCGGCGGAACTTGATCTCGTCATGCGGCGCTGACCGCCATGCGCATGATCGACTATTTCGATCGCGGCGTGCGCATCGCGCACGACAAGCCGTGCATGGTCGCCGGGGACGTCGCGCGCAGCTACGCCGAGGTCGCGGCGCGCAGCCACGCCATCGCCCGCGCGCTGATCGCCGACGGCTTCGCGGCGGGCGCACACGCCGCCGTGCTGAGCGGCAATGCGATGGAGGCGTTCGAGGCGATCCTCGGCATCCTGCGCGCCGACGGCATATGGGTGATGGCGAACAACCGCGCCGCCGTGGGCGAGAATGCCTATCTGCTCGACCTGCTCGACGTCGATACGCTGTTCGTCCACAGCGAGGTCGCGGACCGCATCGCCGCCTTTCGCGCCGAATGCCCGAACATCCGCCGCTATATCGCGCTCGACCGGCCGTTTGCGCAGGCCGATCTGTTCCTTGGGGACATGCTCGACCGTTCCGGCGATGCGGCGCCGCAGCGCCGGTCGGGGCATGAGGACGAGCTGGCATTCCTCGGCAACACCGGCGGGACGACGGGGCGGCCGAAGGGGGTGATGCTGTCGAACCGCAACTGGCAGGCACTGGTGTCGAGCCTCGTCGCGTCGATGCCGATGAAGGTGCCGCCGGTGAACCTGGTCGCGGCGCCGATGACGCATGCGGCGGGACCGCTGGCGCTTGCCAGCATGGCGCTGGGCGGCACGGTCGTGGTGCTGCCGAAATTCGAGCCGCCCGCGGTCGTGGACGCGATCGAGCGGTACCGCGTGACCTATATGTTCCTGCCGCCGACCGCGATCTATATGCTGCTCGCGGAACCGGGCGTGCGCACGGCCGATCTCTCCAGTCTCGAATATATCTCCTATGCCGGGGCGCCGATGTCGCTCGACCGGCTGAGGGAGGCGATCGAGGTGTTCGGCCCGGTGATGAACGCCAGCTTCGGCCAGACCGAAGCGCCGATGTGCGTCACCGCGATGCCGCCGCACGAGCATCTGGACGCCAGCGGCGAATTTGCGCATCCGGGCAGTTGCGGCCGCGCGAACCTGCACTCGATCGTCGAGATCATGGATGAGGAGGGGCATATCCTGCCCCCCGGGGAGCGCGGCGAGATCGTCGTGCGCGGGCCGCTGGTGATGGCGGGATATTACAAGAATCCGGAAGCGACGGCGGAGGTGTCGGCGTTCGGCTGGCACCATACAGGCGACATCGGTGTGCGCGACGCCGACGGCTGGTTCTATGTCGTCGACCGCAAGAAGGACATGATCATCTCGGGCGGGTTCAACATCTATCCCGCCGAGGTCGAACAGGCGATCCTCGCCTGCGCAGATGTGCAGGACTGCGCGGTGATCGGAGTGCCCGACGACAAGTGGGGCGAGGCGGTGGTCGCGGTGGTCGAGCCGCGCGCGGGCGCCAGCATCGATGCGCGCGCGCTGCTCGCGGCGGCGCGCGAGGCGCTGGGACCGGTCAAGACGCCCAAGGCGATCGAGATCGTCGAGGCGCTGCCGCGCAGCAATGCCGGCAAGGTGCTGCGCGCCGAACTGCGGCGCGAACGCTGGACGGCGGCGGGAAGAGCGATCTGATGCGCGATGCCGTCATCCTCGGCGTCGGCATGACGCCGTTCGGGCGTCACCTCGACAAGAGCCACGAGCAGTTGACGCAGTGGGCGGTGCGCGAGGCGCTGGCCGACAGCGGCGTGCCGCCGCAGGCGATCGACATGGCGATCTATGCCAATGTCATCCAGGGATTTTTCGCAGGCGAGATGTCGATCCCCGGCGAATATGCGCTGCGCCCGCTGGGCATTTCGGGGGTGCGCGCGATGCATGTCGAGGCGGCGTGCGCGAGCGCGACGATGGGCCTGCACGTCGCGGTCGACTATGTCCGCGCAGGGCTGGCCGACATGGTGCTCGTCGTCGGTGTGGAAAAGCTCTATTCGGACGACCGCGCCAAAAAGTTCGCGGTCTTCCAGCAACCGCGCGATATCGTCGAGGCCGAAGCCTATCTGGCCAAGACCGCAAAGCTGCTCACCCCGGTGCCGCCGGGCGGGGAGAGCGAAAGTCCCAATATATTGATGCGGGCCTATGCCGCGCAGGCGCGGCTGCATATCGCCGCCTATGGCTCCACGCAGCGCCAGATCGCGGCGGTCGCGGCCAAGGATCACGGTCATTCGGTGCACAATCCGCGCAGCCAGTATCGCAAGGCCATGTCGGTCGAGGAAGTGCTGGCCGCGCCGACGGTCGCCTGGCCGCTGACCAGCCCGATGTGCGCGCCGATCAGCGACGGCGCGGCGGCGGCCATCGTGTGCGCCGCCGACTGGGCCGGGCGCTTCCCCGACGCGCGCGCCGTGCGCGTGCTCGCGGCGGAATCGCGGACGGGCAGCGACCGCGCCCCCGACGACTACGCGAGGCATGTGACGCGCATCGTCGCCGCGCGAGCCTATGAAAAGGCGGGCGTCGGGCCGGGCGACATCGATGTCGCCGAGGTCCATGACGCCAGTTCGATCGGCGAGATGATCCAGACCGAAGCGCTGAATCTATGCGCCGCCGGTGAGGCGGGCGCCGCGGCGGAGCGCGGCGAAACGGCGCTTGGCGGACGCATTCCCGTCAATGTGTCGGGCGGTCTCGTGTCGAAAGGCCATCCGCTGGGCGCGACGGGGCTGGGGCAGATATTCGAGCTGGTCACGCAGCTGCGCGGCGATGCCGGTGCGCGGCAGGTCGCGGGCGCGCGGATCGCGATCGCCGAGAACAGCGGCGGTTTCTATGGCGTCGAGGACGGCCTGTCGGCGGTGACGATCCTCGCCCGCAGCTAATCCGCGAACAGCCCGGCGATTTCCGGCACCACGTCGTGCGCCGTCATTTCGAGTTGCAGCGGCGTGACCGAAACGCGGTTGGCGATCGCGGCGTGGAGATCATTGCCGTCCAGATCGCCGCCGTCGGGAAAGCCGATCTTGATCCAGTAATAGGGGACATGACGCTCGTCGACGCGGCGCACCGGGCGGAAGGCGCCCGAGGGGCGCTGACCCTGCGTCGTCGCGCGGATGCCAGTGACCTGATCCACCGGGCAGTTGGGAAAATTGACGTTGATGAAAAGGCCGGGCTTCCAATTCAGTTCCAGCAACTGACGGATGACGATCGGCGCATAGGTGCGCGCGGTGTCCCAATATATCTCGCTTTGATAGCGGATGATCTGGCTGAGTGCGATGGCGGGGATGCCCAGGACCGCCCCCTCCATCGCCGCCGACGCGGTGCCCGAATAGGTGATGTCCTCGGCCAGATTGGGTCCCCGGTTGATCCCTGACAGGATCAGGTCGGGTTTGCGGTCGGTCATAAATTCATAGATGCCCAGCAGCGCGCAGTCGGTCGGCGAACCCCGCACGGCCCAGTGGCGCTCGTCGCGCTGGACGACGCGCACGGGGTGGCTGATCGACATGGAATGACCGGCGCCCGAACGTTCCTCGTCGGGCGCGACGACCCAGATATCGTCGCTGAACTGGCGCGCGACCTCTTCCAGCAGCACGATGCCGGGCGCATCGATGCCATCGTCGTTGACGATCAATATCCGGGGATCGGCCCTCAAGCCCATGGTCTTCATCCTTCCGCAATTCATTTGCCCGACCGCAATAGGGGAAAGAAGGTTCATTGGTCAATATCGTTCGACGATTTTGCCCAATGCTTATTGACATCGGACACGCCATCCGGCACCTAGCGACGAAGCGAAGACGACCATGAACGGCCAGGGGAAGAGGTTTGGCAAAGCTGCCCATCGACAATGCGCTCTATGTCAGGCCACCGGCATCGCCGCTGGTGGAAGCGACACTGGGGTTGGTCCAGGAACTGGTCCGCGACCGCCTGCGCACATCGGGGCGGGCCTGGGACGACTTCACGCTCGCGGGCGCGGACGACTTGCTGACCCGCGAGGATTTCGCCGCGATCGAGGCGCGATTGCTCGCGAGCGGCCACCGTTTCGACTGGTCGGCCAGCATTTCGGTCGCCGAACGCCCCGACGCCTATAAACCGGCGGACGACGTTGCCGGGGGCGCAGCGGGCTTCACGCATCCCGAAGCGCCGAGCGGCGAGGCGGACGAGCAAGGCCGCGCGCTGCGCGGCGTCGGCGACAATGTCGTCCAGCATGCAGGTGATGTCAGCGGCATCGCGCGCTATATCCGTTCGAACGACCGCGTGCTTGCCTATCTGACGGACGGGGTGCCGCCGGGCACGATCGCGGTGATCGACGACAGCGGCGGCACGCTGACCGCGCCGATCATCGAGCAGTTCGCGGGCGTGATCTGCGCCGGGGGGACGGTGCGCTCGCACCTCGGCATATTGACTCGCGAATATAATATTCCGTGCCTGATGAACGCGAAAGTCGCGGGCATAAGCGACGGCGACCGCGTGATGATCGAGGCGAGCGCGCCCGCCAAGACAACCGAGGATTATCAGGAGGGCGTCGAACGTGTCGGCCGCGTCTGGCTGTTGGCGGGAGAGGGGGCATGAACGACCGCGATCTGGCGCTGCACGGCGCCGCCATCAAGCGCCATGCGCCCGCGAAGGCGATCGGCGAACTGGTCGGCCTGCCCGAGGAGCGCGCGGCGTTGCTGCTCGCCGAAGCCGTCGCGACGGGCCGCGCGATCGAGGCGAAGGGCGCCTATGCGCTCACGCCGCTGGCGGGTGTTGCGCTGCAATCGCGCTATGGCCTGTATTTCCAGCATCTTCGGGACGATGCGGCCTTTCGGGCCGCTTATGACGGGTTCGAACGGATCAACCGCACGCTGAAGCAGATCATCACCGATTGGCAGACGCTCGACGTCGGCGGGCGAAAGGTCGCGAACGACCATCGCGACAAGGATTATGACGCGCGAATCATCGACCGGCTGGGCGATCTTCACGAACAGGCCGATCCGATCCTGGCGGGGCTGGCGCGCGGGCTGCCGCGGCTGAAGATCTATGGCGACAAGCTGCTTGCCGCGCTCGAGGCCGCCGAAGACGGCGACGTCGCGTGGGTCAGCGACATCCGGCGCGACAGTTACCACACCATTTGGTTCGAACTGCACGAGGAACTGCTCCGCATCATGGGGACGGAGCGCGAAGAATGAGCGGCTGGACGTTCCGGCTCGACGGGACCGCATTACCGGCCAGGGACGCCGTGGGCGGCAAGGCCTGGTCGATCGCGCGGATGCGCGCGCTGGGCCTGCCGGTGCCCCCGGCCTTCGTGATCGGGACGAAGGCCTGTCTTTCTTTCCTGGACAGCGGCGATTTTCCCGCCGGACTGTCCGAAGAGATCGACGCGGGGCTGGCGTGGCTCGAAGGTGAAACCGGGCGCCGCTTCGGCGCGGGCGACAAGCGGCTGCTGCTGTCGGTGCGGTCGGGCGCCGCGATCTCGATGCCGGGCATGATGGACACGGTGCTCAATCTCGGCATCGACGATGGCGGCGAAGCGGCGCTGGCGGTGGAGACCGGACTGCCCGGCTTCGCGCGCGACACGTATCGACGCTTCCTGGAACTCTATGCCGCGATCGTGCTCAAGGCTCCGATCGAACTCGACGCGGCCGCGCGACCCGCCGACTGGCGCGCGGGCATCGAGGCGGCGGGCGGTTCGATGCCGACCGGCGTCCGCGACCAGCTCCGCGCCACGGTGCGCGCGGTGTTCGAGAGTTGGAACACAAGGCGCGCGCGCCGTTATCGCGAGCATAACAATATCCCTCACGATCTGGGCACGGCGGTGACGATCCAGGCGATGGTGTTCGGCAACCTCGACGAACGCAGCGGGACCGGCGTGCTGTTCAGCCGCAATCCGCTCACGGGCGAAGCGCGGCCCTATGGCGAATATCTGCCGCGCGCGCAGGGCGAGGATGTGGTGTCGGGCAAGTTCACGCCGCTCGCGCTCGACGCCATGCACGAGGCCGAACCCGAGGCCCATGCCGCGCTGCTGGCCGCGAGCGATCAGCTCGAACGCGAGCATGGCGATGTGCAGGATATCGAATTCACCGTCCAGTCGGGCCGGCTCTATCTGCTGCAATCGCGTTCGGCGAAACGCGCGCCCGCCGCGGCGGTGGGCTTTGCCGTCGATATGGTCGCGGAAGGGCGCATCGATCCCGCGACGGCGCTGTCGCGCGTCAGCGCCGAACAGGTGCGGACGCTGTTGTTGCCGCGCCTCAAGGACGGGGCGACCGACGGCGCCGCGATCATAGCAGCGGGCGAGGGGGCGTGCCCCGGCGCCGCGACTGGCGTGCTGGTCGCCGACGCCGATGAAGCCGAGCGCCGCGCGGCGGCGGGCGAGAATGTCGTGCTGGTGCGCAAGACGACCAGCCCCGACGACGTCCACGGCATGATCGCGGCGCGCGCGGTAGTCACGGAGCAGGGCGGGGCGACGTCGCACGCGGCGGTCGTCAGCCGGGCGCTGGGACGGCCCTGCGTGGTCGGTGTCGGCGACGGCGCGGTGGCGCGGTCGGGAACGGTCGTGACCGTCGATGGCGGCGCGGGGCTGGTCTATGCCGGCACGCTCGCAACCGAGGTTCCGCGCGAGCGGGACGATGCGCGGCTGCGTCAGCTGATCGCGTGGGCGCGCGCCGCGAGTCCGGTCGCGGTGGTCGATTTTGCCGAAGGGCAGGGGCTGGATGGCTTCGACGTCGATCGCGCGCTTGCCGCCGGCGATGCCGAAGACCTCGCCGCCGCGATCGCCGGGGCGAAGACGGTGCGCGGCCATGCGCTGGCGCAGGACGATGCGGCGCGGATCGCGTGCGCCGCCGGGGCGACGACGATCATCACCGAGCCGATCCTGCCCGTCCTGCTCTCGCTGATCGAAGCCGCGCCATGAACCTGCCTGTCGATGATATTCGCGTCCTGTTGCGCCAGTTCGCCAACTCGCCGTGGCGCGACTTTCATTGCCGGACGGAAGTCTGGTCGCTGTTCATGGCAAAGCCGGGCGGTGCCGCCAATCCGCTGCGCGCGGCGGCGTCCGCGCCCGCCCGGCGCTATCCTGTCGCGGCGCCGCACCTTGGCCTGTTCGCGGGGCATGTGACGTTGGGCGAGCCAGTGGCGAGCGGCGCCCTGCTGTGCCGGATCGAAAAGCTCGACGAATATTCGGATGTCCGCAGCGACCGCGACGGCCGCGTCGTGGCGATCCACGGGCGCGATGGCGAACTGGTCGAATATGGTGCGCCGCTCGTCGAGATCGAAGCGCCCTCGGGCACCGTGCCTTAAATCTGAACCGTATCCCCGAGCGAAGACGAGGGGCTTGTTCGAGCGGAGCGAGAACCGCAGCGTCGCCGCCTCGACTTCGCTCGGCAATGCCCCTCGTCTTCGCTCG